>VFKK01000072.1 GCA_009885605.1 Cyclobacteriaceae bacterium
AAAATAAAAAAGCAATGGTACTTAAAGTTTACGGAATTAAGAATTGCAATACGATGGCTAAAGCTTTCGGGTTTCTTCAAGAAAAAGGAGTAGCGTTCGAATTCATCGATTACAAAAAGCAAAAGCCTTCTGAAGCACTTTTGAAAGAGTTTTTGACTAAAACCAGTTTGCAAGTACTGGTGAATAAGCAAGGAGCTACTTATCGAAAAATGACTGAGGAGCAAAAGTCTGATCTTGAAAAGGTGGAAACCGCTCCCCCGATTTTGACAGAAAACTCCAGTATGATCAAGCGACCGGTGATCGTCTATCCTGACGGTTCGATCACGTTGGGCTTTGACCCGAAAGAGATTGAAGAAAAGCTGGTTTAATAAACGATTGTATCTGCGGGAATTTTTGGCAGGGTGTAATTTCCGGTTTCCAGTTTGAAGCTGAATTTACCGGTGTTTGGACTATCGCCGGCAGGAGTCTGGAAAGCAAAAACCTTTTGTAAGCTCGGGTGCTGATTCAAAGCTGAGAGGTTTTCTAGGTTGGTCAGCGTTGAATTCAAATAAAGAATCTTAAGATTTTTGCAATCGGAAAGCGCCCCAAGCTGAGTTCCTGAAAGTGTGGTTTGATTGAGCTTGAGGACGGTCAGATTGGGCAAGTTTGCGATGCTGTCCAATATCCCCTCAGTCACCTGAGTTCCGCTTAGATCTAAATAGGCAATTTGACCTTTTACCGATTTCAGAAGAATCCAGTTGTCGTCCGTAAAATCCGGGAAATTGATGCAACTCACCTTTAGCCATGAGGAACCTTGGAGGACGGACTCTGAAAAAAACCCTGCTTTTCTGAGTCTGGAAAGCGTATCAATCGGTACGGCTGGAATTTCAGTCAAAGGATAAAATGGGATTACTTCTTTATGGAAAAAGGGTTCCACAAGTTTTTCAGCTACGCCAGCTTGTCCTAGTGTGGTGTTTTGCGAAGCTCCTGAAGCGATCCATGATTTGATGAGTTCGATCTCCTCCTCCGATGGCTGGCGTTTTTCTTTTGGAGGCATGTGGTCCTCGTCTTCGAGCGGCAGGATCAATTTTGCAAAAAGTGCACTCAGTTCAGGATTGCCAGCCTTTAGGACATCACCATTTTCACCGCCTTTCAGTAATTCTCCGAAAGAAGTAAGATTAAGTTCTCCTTTCAGATTTCTGGAATTATGGCAGCTTTTGCAGTTTTGATTCAGAATAGGTTGAACAACCTCACCGTAAAATTCAATCTCTTCCCAGCCTTGTTCCGGGATTTCCAATGGTTTTTCGGGTACTGCTTCATATCCTGCCAAAGCTTGAATTTCCGCAGGCAATACTTCTAATAAGTATTCTTCCCCTCGGGAAATATTTCCTCCTAGATGTCCTGTTACAGTCAAAACTATAAATAAGGCTAAGACCTGAAGTTTGATTTTGGAAGTGAATATGGTTTCGTCTTTGATCCGAGTGAAAAGATAGAAGCTTCCCGCCGCTGAGAATACTCCGGCGATCAGATGGTTTTGGATAGAGTCCCAGGCAAATCCTTCAAACTGATACTGAAAGAAACCGCTGATTCCAGCCAAAGCCGCGGAAACTCCACCGAGTAGAAAAGCCAGCCGAATAACAGGGTTAAAAGCTGTCGAATCCTTCTTTTGCCAAAAGATCAGAAGAATCCCGAAGATCAAAATACCTATAGGAAGATGGACAAGAAGCGGGTGAAGCCTTCCCAGCAAAGGCAAAATAAATCCAATCATCAGAAAAGAGGATATTCAGAAGAATACAAGATTGATTTGGGATTATACGGCATTGGTAGGTCAAGCTAGAATTTTGCCAATTAACTCTCCTTCCACATCAGTGAGACGGAAAGGTCTGCCTTGGAAATTATAAGTGAATTTCTCATGATCAAAGCCCATCAGATGGAGGATTGTCGCATGGATATCATGAACAGAAACCTGGTCTTCTATTCCCTGGAAACCAAAATCATCGGTCTTCCCATGACTTGCGCCGCGTTTGATTCCACCTCCTGCCATCCACATCGTGAATGCATCCACGTGGTGATCACGCCCAAGAAATCCCATCGTTTTACCTTCCCGGTTTTCCTGCATCGGAGTCCTTCCAAATTCTCCTCCCCAGACCACCAGGGTTTCCTCAAGTAATCCTCGTTGCTTCAAATCCAGCAAAAGCGCACTGATTGGCCTGTCTATTTCCCGACATTTATTACGCAGTCCCATATCGATTGAGCCGTCATGATCTGTACCATGGGTATCCCATCCCCAGTCATAAAGCTGTACAAATCGAACACCCTTTTCCACGAGCTTTCTTGCCAGAAGACAGTTATTTGCAAATGATTCGACTCCGGGTTCTGTACCGTAGAGTTCTTGAATATGTGCAGGTTCGTCGTTGATGTTCATGACTTCCGGTACTTCAATCTGCATTCGATAAGCCATTTCATATTGATTGATTCGGGCAAGAATTTCGGGATCGCCATACGTGTTGAACTCTTCCTGATTAACCGTATTAATGGCCTCGATCAGGTTTTTCTTCAGATCCCTTGACATCCCTGATGGATCCTCGAGGTACAAAACAGGATCTCCTTTGGATCGGCATTGGACTCCCTGATAAACCGAAGGCAGGAAGCCGCTTCCCCAAACGCTCTTTCCGGCATCCGGAGTTTTACCTCCCGAGGTGAGCACTACAAACCCGGGCAGGTTTTGATTTTCAGTACCGAGACCATACGTCACCCAGCTTCCCAAACTCGGTCTTCCGAGCCTGGCACTTCCGGTTTGCATGAAAAGCTGAGCCGGACCATGGTTGAACTGATCGGTATGAACAGCTTTCAGGAATGAAACCTCATCCGAAACTTTGGCAAAATGGGGGAGAAAGTCGGAGACCCAAGCACCTGATTCGCCATGCTGAGCGAAATTCGCCTGTGGGCCTAAAAGGTTTGGAACCCCTCGGATGAAGGCAAATTTCCTTCCTGCCAAAAGTGATTCCGGACAGGGCTGATTGTGGTTTTTGACGAGTTCGGGTTTATAATCGAACAACTCCAGCTGGGAGGGAGAACCTGCCATGTGCAGGTAAATGATCGATTTAGCTTTTGATGCAAATGGCGGAGCAAGCGGAGCGAGTGGATTCAAATCCCGATCTGTCAGGTTCAATCCCAATGGTTTAGCCGAATTACTTCCCGGATCGCAACCGATTAGCAAAGGTGCCATTGCAAGCCCGCCAATCTTTCCAACGCAATCCATCAGAAAATGTCGTCTGGTCTGCTTTTGCAGTTTCCCCATTTCGAATTCGAAAACCAGCTTTTCAATATTCTTCATCTCATGGTTTGGTTAGAAATTCATCCAGATTCATCAGGGCATTGGCGACTATTGTCATCGCTGCTTTTTCAGGGGTTGGTGTGTCTCCGGCCAAGGTGTAAAACTTTGACATCTCCTCAGGATGAGACTTGAAATCCAAAACTGCCTGATCGTATAATTTTTTCAAAGCATTTTGCTTTTCGTCCGAAATAGGCAGAAGCATTAGTTTCTGGTAACCAAAGGCAATGCTTTTCTCAGGGGAATTGGCAGAATGATCGATCATCAATTTTCCCAGATGGACAGCTGCTTCGATGAAAACCGGATCGTTCAGAGTTACCAAAGCCTGAAGTGGAGTATTGGTTACAATTCGTCTGCTCAGACAAACTTCCCTACTTCCGGCATCAAAAGAAATGAAAGAAGGGTATGGGCTGGTACGCTTCAGAAAGGTGTAAATGCCTCTTCGATACCCGTCCTCGCCTTCACTTTTGGTCCAGGATTCTCCATTGTAAACTGTCTGCCAGATTCCTTCAGGTTGATGCGGCTTGACTCCGGGTCCGTACATTTTAGGACTTAGAAGTCCGGAAACCGCTAAAGCCTGATCGCGGATTTGCTCAGCATTCAATCGGATTCGAGGACCTCGGGCGCACCATTTGTTTTGTGGATCGGCTGCGAAAAGCTCAGCAGGGGCGGCCGATTTTTGCTTATATGTGGCAGAAGTGACGATCTCACGAATCAGAGATTTCATGCTCCAATCGTACGTGTACATTGTTTTCCAGGCCAGATAATCCAGAAGTTCCGGATGGGAAGGCGGATCCGATTGGGTCCCCATGTCTTCCAGGGTGCTGACTAATCCTCTTCCAAAAAGCTGATCCCAAACCCGGTTCACCAAAGTTCGGGAAGTGAGTGGATTGGATTTGTCTGTGAGCCAATACGCGAATCCCAATCGATTTTGGGGCCATTCCGGATTCCATTTGTTCAGGGGTGAAGGAACTTTAGCATTTACTTTTTCTCCAAGAATAAGCCAATTCCCGCGCTCAAAAACATGGGTGGTGCGGCGCATGAAATCAGGATTTTCGATCAGGATAGGTAGCTGAGTTCCTTTGAATTTCAGGAGTTGATTCCAGGAATCCTCCACTTCAGCAAACCCGGATTGGCCCTTGCCAGGCAAAGTCGGAACGAATGCAAACCAGACAATCGTGGAGGTATTTTGCTGCGGTTTTGCATTTGGATTTTGAACCTCCAGATACAAATCAACTTTTCCGGTAATCGGTTTGAAGGGCACTTCTTTTACGATTTCGCCCTCAGTTCTATTAATCGTGAACGCTGCCAGGATTTCACCAGTTGGACCTCCGTTTCGAATGGTCATTTTGCTTCCATCGA
>VFKK01000223.1 GCA_009885605.1 Cyclobacteriaceae bacterium
GAGGAGTTTCAGGCGAAAGCCACACTTCAATCCATCGTGGAAAACTCTACGAATGCAGAAATCAAATCCACGGCTCAGGCTAAACTTCAAACCCTAAACTAAACCATGAAAAAGCTAGCAATATCTTTTCTTTTGACCGGAGCAGTTTGTTGGATTTCCGGTGAGGCAGTTGCCCAGACAAAAACCAAAGGTGAGGTAACAGATCAGGAATTTGTGATCCGAAAGGACCGTGTTCTGAGTGTGCCAACACAGCCGCGGATTTATGAGAAATTACCTGTTTTGCCTCAGCCAAAAGGTCTGAGTGATTTCAACTATCCGATCACTCCGATTGATTTGAGTTTGCCGCGGCTGACTCTGGAGGCAACTCCTTTGGAGAAAAAGTACGCGCCACCCAGACTGGATTTATATCCGGGATTTGTGCGTGCAGGCTACGGGAATTTTGCTTCACCGCTTTTGGAAATGCGATACATGGCGACCAAAGTTGCAGACTTCAATTATGCGTTGCAGCTGAATCACCAAAGCTTTGGAAAAGGTCCGGTTATGGGTGAACAATCAGCCGATTCTCATACCAATTTCGGTGCTGATGCGAGTTATTTCGCGGGGCTTTTCGAAGTCTATGGAGGACTGAAATGGAATCAGGATAAGTATTCCTTCTATGGAGTTAATCCTTCGGTATTTGAAGACCCTGCTTTTGAAACCTCTGACAACGTACTGAATGCAATACAATTCAGGGCTGGTGTCCGTGAAATAGAGAAAACTGGCCCTTTTACGTATGAAGCCGAACTAAGCTTCCGAAATTTCAAGGACAGCTACATGGTGACCGAAAATGAGATTGGGATTCAGGGAACTGTGAAATTCAGACCAAGCGATGACTGGACAGGAAAGGTTGGTATGTCTTATTTCACAACCAATCCTGAAGATTTAAATTATTCGGAGAACAGGAATTATTTCGCGATCAGACCGGAAGTATCTTACAAGTATGATGCGTTTCGCTTTTCCGCAGGACTGAATGTTGTCTCAGAAAATGACTCTATTGCTGATAAATCAAGTGATTTCCGAATCTTCCCGGTTTTGAAAGCCAGCTATCAGTTTGCTGAAGAGTTTGGATTCTACGGAGAGTTTTCCGGAGATGTAAAGCGGAATACTTATTTCAGCTTTGTGAAAGAAAACTCGTTTCTGGGTCCAAGTGAGCAACTTCTGAACACGGTCAATAATTACAAAATCCAGGGTGGGATAGAAGGTCAGTTTCAGGAATCTTTCCACTACAAAGCAGGCATCGATGTAAGTCGATACAATCAGCTGTATTTCTTTGTGAACTCGGCCTTAGATTCACCACGATTTGAAATAGTTTACGATGACAAGTCAACCGTTTTCAACATCAACGCCGAGTTGGGATTCAGGATTTCTGAGATGTACACGCTTGGAAGCCGATTGGATTTGTATCAATATGATCTGAATGCTCAGCAAGAAGCCTGGCACAGACCTACTTGGGAAGTGCGTGTGAATAATCAAATCAAACCAGTGGAACAATTGCTGATTCAGGCGAACGTGAATTTTATGGGAGGCTTAAAAGCGAGAGGTATTTTGGATTCGGATTTCGGAATTCCAGATTCATTCCCGGTTGTAAACCTAAAAACTATCGCAGATCTACAGCTGAAGGCCGATTATAAAATCACGGATCGAATCTCTGTTTTTGCAGAAGGAAATAACCTCCTTAATGGCAAAAACACACGTTGGCTGAATTATCCTGTTCGGGGAATCCAGTTGATTGGCGGAGCTTCTTTCAAATTCTAAGATTGTTTACAGGCTGGGGTTGGGGTTTACCTTCATTTGGTTTAGTTTCGTAGCTTTCCTCTACACTCATGGCTTCAACAACTTCTGATAACTCGCAATGGACTGATCCCAAGGATTACGGGCTCCCGTTTGTGGAAATTACTCCGCTTAAGCCTGTTCCGGTCTCGAAGGAGAAAAAGAAAGAGCCTGTAAAGTTGGAAGTTCTTCAGGAGCCAGAGCCCGTTGCTATTGAAACTTCCCCGGAATTGAAATCCGAACCGAAAAAATTTGCTCCCATTCCAAGGGAAGCAACCGAAATTCCGGAAAAGAAATCCTCAAATTCATGGATTTGGATTGCAGCTATTTTGGCCATCGCAATTATTGGTGTGATCATTTTCCAGATCCAAAAAGGAGGCACTTTCGATCCAACTGAAAATGCTTCTGAAACCGAGTCTTCAGCCCTTGAAAACAATCAAAACCAGGTCGCTGAAGAATTAAAAAATACCCCTGCTCAGGAAATTCAAACGCCTGAAAATCAACAAACTATTACAGATTCAACCAGTATTCAAATCCAACCTGCGCAAACTCCTCAAACTGGTACAACTATTGAGAGTAAGCAGTCAGGAACTTTGGTGCGAATCGAAAGCAAAAAAGACAGACCTCAGTATTTCATCGTGGTGGGAAGCCTCCCAAGTGAAGCGCTGGCGGTCAAGGAAGCTGCCCTGTATTACGATCGGGCGTCCACAATTTTCCTGATCTCACCATACGACGATGTGACAAACTATCGTTTGGCGATTGGGGCTTTCGGAAGCTTTTCCTCAGCAACTGCTGAATTGGAACGCACCAAAGGGCTCTACACAGAAGCCTTATGGATTTTGAAATATTAATATGACGCTACTACAAACCCTCAGTACAGATTCTCTCACCAACATAGAAGGACTCGCAGCCGCTGCTTCTACCAAAGAACCCATCGGACTTCTTGATCTTTTGATCACGGGAGGTTACATGATGATTCCGCTTTACCTCCTTTTTGTACTTGCGATCTTCATCTTTTTTGAGCGATTGATCACACTTAGAAAAGCATCAAACACATCTTCTCATTTAATGGATCAGGTGAAAATCCTCGTTCAAAGCGGACAAATAGAAAAAGCAAAAATCATTTGTGCCGGTGAAAAAACTCCGGTAGCCAATATGATAGCAAAAGGAATTGAGCGAATTGGCTCCCCTTTGAAAAATATCGAAGTTGCGATCGAGAATGTCGGTAAAGTTGAAATCTACAAACTTGAGAAAAATCTAAACCTGCTTGCGACTGTTTCCGGTGCAGCTCCGATGATCGGATTCCTTGGTACAGTTACGGGTATGATTCAGGCGTTCATTGCGATAGCACAAGAAGAGGGAATGGTTTCACCAAAACTCCTTTCTTCAGGTATCTATGAAGCCATGGTCACGACGGCGGCAGGATTGGTGGTTGGTATTTTAGCCTACTTGGGCTATAATTATTTGGTAACCCAAGTTTCCAAATTGGTGCACAACATGGAGTACTCTTCCATTGAGTTTATTGACCTGCTTCAAGACAAATAACCATGGCACTTCAGTCAAAAAATAAGGTCGATTCGTCATTCAGTATGTCATCTATGACAGATATTATTTTTCTGTTGTTGATCTTTTTCATGCTGACTTCCTCTTTCATTACACCTTCAGGACTTCCTGTAAACCTTCCTTCCAGTGAGACTACGGATATTGTCATGCAGGAAGTTACGGTGACAGTGACGAAGGATTTACGGTTTTCTGTCAATGACAGAGTTGTCTCCAGAGAGCAAATAAAAGGAGAGTTGGCTGCGCTTTTGGAAGGAAAAAAAGGTCAGGTTGTATTGCACATTGACAAGGAAGTTCCCGTTGAATACCTTGTAGAAATAGGCGGTATTGCCGCTGGATTGGAAGCAAACGTTTCAATCGCTACAAAACCTTACTAAGTCATGGAATATTGGGACGCAGATAAAGAAGAAAGTCAAAGCAAAAAGAAGTCGTGGATCATCACGATTGCTTTTAATGTGCTTTTGCTTGTTGCGTTCTATTTTATTGTGGTTTGGAAGCAGCCGATTCCACCGCTTCCTACTTTCGGTTTGGAGCTGAATCTTGGTTTTACGCCGACAGGTTCGGGTGATCGAAACAGTCCAAATGCCCCTTCTGAAACTCAAACTCCGGTAACTGAAGCTGCGGCACCGGGAGAAATTGCGGAAGCGGTAACACAACCTGCGACTCCTGCGCCAAGTCCAAAGACAGAAACTGCAAAGCCAAAAGCTGCCACTAAGCCGGCTGCAAATCAGGCTGTAACTACAAAACCATCTCCAATCAAAGGAGTAGAGAAAGCTTCTGAAGCGACAAAAAAACCAGAGCCCGCCAAAACTGAGCCTACTAAAACAGTAACCGCTCCGGCGAAATCAGAAGCTTCAACTACTTCTCAAAAAGCCCCCGAAAAACCAAAAGTAGATCAGAGAGCGGTGATGGGTGCAGGCGGAACTGCAGGTAAAGGAACTCAGCCTGCCTCAGGGGGTGCACAGGGAAGCTCCACAGCAAAAGGTGATGAGGGCGATCCAAAAGGAACTGTCGACGGCAGAGCGATCATGGGAACAGGAAGCGGAAAAGGAACTAATTCAGGTGCGGGCTATAGTCTGGATTTGGCTGGGTGGGATTTTGCATCAAGACCAGCGATCAATGACAAAGTATCTACCCGTAATGGTCGGATTGTTTTCAAAATCACCGTCGATGACAATGGTCGTGTCGTTCAGGCGGTTCCGCTTGAGTACAACGTTTCCAATGATGTCCTGGCCTATTACCGTCAGGTTGTCAATCAGATTTCTTTTAAAACTCAGCAAGGAGGAACTGCCGCTGAGTTTTCCACCGGAAAAATAACATTTGTCATCAAGGTAGATTAACTCATGAATTACCAGGAGACGCTGGATTATCTTTTTTATGCCTTGCCCATGTTTCAGCGGGTAGGAGCTTCAGCGTTCAAAAAAGATCTTCATAATACGATCGAGCTTTGTAATCATCTGGGGAATCCAGAGAGGAAATTCAAATCGATCCATATTGCCGGCACCAACGGAAAGGGAAGCACTTCTCATACGCTGGCTGCAGTGCTTCAATCCGCTGGTTACAAAACCGGGCTTTACACTTCCCCACATCTTAAGTCTTTCACCGAACGAATCCGAATTGACGGAAAGGAAATCTCCGAAGATGCTGTTGTTCAATTTGTGGCAGAGAATAAAGAATTCCTTGACGAACTAAAACCGAGCTTTTTTGAAATGACTGTCGGGATGGCTTTCTGGTATTTTGTGCGGGAGAAAGTCGATATCGCCGTGATTGAAGTTGGGATGGGAGGAAAGTTTGATAGCACAAATCTCGTCACGCCCGAACTTTGCATTATCACCAATATTGGTTGGGATCATATGCAGTTTCTTGGCAACACGCTTCCGCTGATTGCGGGAGAGAAGGCAGGGATCATTAAGCACCGTGTTCCTGTCATAATTTCCCAAACTCAGGAGGAAACAAGTTCAGTTTTCAAGGAGAAGGCTTCTGAGATGCAGGCGCCGATTGTTTTTGCAGATCAGGTTTGGAAGGTTAAAAAAGACGGAAGTCCCGATAGCCATCGGGAGAAGACGGAAGACGGAAGTAATAAAAATCAAGAGCCAAGAACCCAGAATCAAGAAAGAAGTGCAATTTTTCAAATTGAGAAAGAAGGATCATTTCAACAAATCCGTTTTGGGCTTTTGGGAGATTATCAGAGGTTTAATCTTCCCGGGATTTTGGGAGGTGTCTCCGAATTACGAAAACAAGGCTGGGAAATATCTGATGAAAGTTTAGCAACCGGGCTTGCAGAAGTAACAACATTGACCGGATTGAAAGGTCGTTGGCAGATTCTTGCCGAAAAGCCGCTTACCATTTGCGATACTGGTCACAACGAACCCGGGATTAAAGAGATTCTGGATCAGCTAAAAACCTATTCATTCAAGGAACTTTGGATGGTAATAGGCATGGTTCAGGATAAAGATATTTCAAAGATTTTGGCCCTACTCCCAAAGGAAGCCAACTATATTTTTTGCCAGGCGGAAATCCCCAGAGCCTTGGCAGCAGACCAGCTTGCAGCAAAAGCACTGGAAGAAGGACTGAAAGGCCGAGTGATTCCAAACGTAAGCGAGGCTTACAACTTTGCCCGAAAAAATGCAGGACAGGATGACCTGATATTTGTGGGAGGGAGTACTTTTGTGGTCGCAGAAATTGAAGACCTATAAATGAGCAGAAGAAAGCTGGTTCGGTTTGCAGAAAACGAACAGAATCCCAACGTAATCCAGTTTGGAAAACCCATTTTTGAAGAAATTAGAGGCAACTGGAACGAGAAACAATTCGAAAATCAAAACCCGATTGTAGTTGAACTGGCCTGTGGAAGAGGGGAGTTTACCGTGGGTTTAGGCCGTGTTTTCACTGATCAAAATTTCATCGGAGTCGATATCAAAGGAAGCCGAATCTGGAAGGGAAGCTCAACGGCCACTGAAGAAGGGATTCATAATGTGGCTTTCCTCCGGACACAGATTCAACAGTTGGAGAAGTTTTTTGCCGGAGGCGAAATCTCTGAACTCTGGATTACTTTTCCCGATCCCTATCCAAGAGAGGGCGACGAGAAGCGGAGATTGACTTCACCGAGATTTCTGGAAATGTACAAGGCTATGCTTAAAGCCGGAGGTATCGTCCATTTCAAAACAGATAATACCGATCTTTTCAATTACTCCCTTGAGTTGGTTCAATCAAGAGAAGATATCGAAGTGATTGGATTTACCAGTGATTTCTACCAAAGCGAATGGAAAGATGATCACTTTGGTATCAAGACCAAGTATGAAAAGATGTTTTCGGACAAAGGTGAAAAGATTAAATACCTGAAGTTCAGGTTTGTCTAATCAATCAAATTGATTTTCACTTTTTCCAAATAAAGAGCATGTAGAACACTTGTGAGAATTAATTCCTGATCAATCGGTTTGGGAATATATGCGTCCATTCCGATTTCCATTACCCTGATTTTAGTTTTCTCAGTAGTATCGGCGGTAACAGCAATTATCGGAATATTCGGATTATTCATTCCTGATTTTCCGGACCGAATTAATTGGGTGGCTTCATATCCGTCCATTTCAGGCATCTGCAAATCCATCAGGATTAAGTCGTATTTCTTTATTTCCATAGCCTGCAAAGCTTCCAGTCCATGATTTGCAAAATCGAAAGTTATTCCTTTCCATTTTTTCAGAATTGACTTAATCACTAATTGGTTTACCGGATTGTCTTCTACCACAAGCAAATGCTTTCCATTCAGAAGATTTGCAGCTTGCTGAAGAATCAGTTCCTCAGTGATATTTTCAGCCAAAGCCTTTTTAAGCTTCATTTTGAGAGTTACCGTGGTTCCAGATTCCTGATCACTTTTGATATTAATGCTTCCTTCGTGCAGTTCGACCAAAGCTTTTACGATGCAAAGCCCCAATCCAAATCCACCGTATTTACGAGTATCATTTAGTTCTTCCTGAATGAACGATTCGAAAATACGATCGAGTTTTTCCTTGGAGATGCCTACACCAGAATCTTCAATGATTGCCGTGATTTCGATCTTTTCATCCTCTAATTCTTCAGTTTGGACAGAGAGTTTTATTTGACCTTTGTTGGTAAACTTCAATGCATTTCCAATCACATTGGTAAAAATCTGTTTGAAGCGAGTCGAATCCCCGATTAGTTTTTTTGGAAGACTATTTCTCTCCTCATAAATAAAATCGAGCGATTTATCCCTTGCTTGTTGATTGGTAACAGCTTTGAGTTCCTGAATCAATTTATGAAAGTCAAATTCCAAGTGGGCCAGTTTCAGTTCCCCTTTTTCAATTTTTGAGTAGTCCAGAATATCATTGATGGAAGTCAAAAGGGAGAGAGATGAATACTGAATTACTTCGAGATCACTTTTGATTTTTGGATCGTTGGTTTCTGACAAGATCGAATTTGAAAGTCCCAAAATCGCATTTAAAGGAGTCCTTAGCTCATGGCTCATGTTGGACAAAAAATAAGACTTGATCTCGTTGGACTCTTCAGATCTTTGCAAAGCTATTTCCTGCATTTGCTCTTTTTCAGATTTTAGAAGTCTTATCCGATTGGCCATTGAGAGTGAAAGGAATATTATTTCGATGCCTGTTCCAATTTTTGAAGCATTTTCTGTAATGAAAGAATTGGGAATCAGAGAGAAATTATTCAAAATGAAAATTATAAACCCTAGTATCAGAAAGGTAATTCCTATTGTAAAGAAGCGGTCGATCGGGACCTTTGCAAGGTGACTTTTTACAATGGCAACAATCGATAGGATCAAAAGTGTAAATGCAAATGCATTAACGATTGGATAATAAACAGACCTCCCGGCTTCTAAACCAAGGATGCATATGGTTAATAAGATGAGGCCAGCCAAAACGAATTGGAATATCCTGTTCAGAACAGGTGAAAACTCATCAATCCGAATGTAAACCTGGGTATATCGTCCAAAAGCAAATGCCGAAAAAGCTGCGAAAACTAATAGTGATCGGTTTGCAAACCAGGTTGGCTCCGGGAAAACAAATTGAATTAAAAATCCATCAAGCGAAAGGTGGAGCAATGCAATCGAGACCACATAACTTGAATAAAGCAGGATACTTTTTTCCCGGATACCTAAATAGAAAAACAGATAGGTGACAGCTGCCAGAAATAATATTCCATAGAAAAATCCAAAAATCAATTGATCAAAATACGAGGATTCTACCAATGAAATGGCATCATTCAAAACCAAAGGAAGGTTGATTACTTCTCCGTCACTTTGATAATTTAAGTAAAATGAGGCTTGAGAATTTGGAGCTATTTCTAAAGGGAAAACAACTTTCCGATGTTTGAATGGGCGATCATGAAATGAAATCAAATCTCCATTTTTGGTTGTTTTGATGACCTGACCGTCTTGAACCTGATACAAATCAACCACATCAGTGATCGGTCTTCCAGTCTCTAAGTAATATGTTTTTACCTCCCTAGTTTCATTGGATAAGGTAAACTGAACCCAGTAATTCCTGTTAGTAAAGCCAATATTGGTGACAGGACTGGTAAGTGGATTGAAATCTAATTGGCTTTCTCTGGCTAGAATCTGATCGATTTTAACTTTCTCAAACCCCAAATCCAGGATTTGAGATTCCTTGTGGATGGATATTGGGAACTTCGACTTTTCAGTAAGAACAACCTGACCAATCGAATAATTGGACACAACCGTACAAAGAAAAATTAAGAGAACTCTCATGCAGGGTGATTTGTCGGGGTGATAACACACCTATTTACGAAATTGATTTTTAATCAGATTATTGTTTTTGATAAATGAACAAATTTGGAGGTCTATTCCCAATCTGACTTTTTTTAATGAAATCCAGGTTCTAGAATATTGCAAAGCAACCGAGAGATGATCACTTTGGTATCAAGACCAAGTATGAACAGATGTTTTCGGACAAAGGTGAAAAGATTAAATACCTGAAGTTCAGGTTTACTTAATAAACTCAGGATCCTTATAAGCTGGATTTGGGTATTTGTAAAAGCCTTCGCCTGACTTTTCTCCCAGTTTTCCCTGATCCAAATATGTTTTTAACAAGGCTGCGAATGCTTCACTTGCAGGATCAGTTTTGCTTCGGGTGATGTGCCATGCAGTATCGAGGCCGACATTATCGAGAATTCCAAACGGGCCCATCGGCATGTGGAAATTGACCATCCAGGATTTATCGATGTCTTCTACTTCGGCGACATTTCCCGTCAGGAGTTTTCCAGCGGATCCGATCAAAGCCAACAGCATCGAATTGAAGATGTAGCCTGGATTCTCTTTTTTGACAATCACCGGAACCTGGTTAAGATTTCTGCCAAGTTTTTCAAGGAGGGTTACAATTGCAGGATCGGTTCCGGGATGAGGCATGATATCCACAACTCGTGAATAGAAAACATCATGAAAGTGGAATGCGCAAAACTTTTCCGGTCTGCCGGAATCCTCTGCAAACATGGACGCCAGCATGTAGGAAGTATTGGTAGTGAAGACAGTTTTCTCTGGTGCCAAAGCGGCAAATTGCTGCCAAACCTTCTTCTTTAATCGCAGGTCTTCGGTCACACTTTCATTGATGAAATCAGCGTCTTTTACCGCTTCTGCAGGATCGAGGGTGAACTTAATTCTGCCTAAAATCATGTGATCCTGTCCCTGACTGATTTGCCCTGATTTATGAAGCTGATGAAGGATTTTCTTCATGGTATTCACCGAAAAATCCAGCGCTTCTTGTCGGATGTCAAAGACTGTGACCTTATAACCCGAAATTGCGGATTGAAGGGCGATTCTTGTCCCAAGAGTTCCTGCACCGAGAATGGTGATGTTTTGAATATTCATAGATTAGATTTTTTCAGAAAGAATACTTTCATGAGCTCGCTTACCTGCAGCTTCCACCACATGGATCAAAGCAGAAAACCGCGGATCATTAGCATGTCCCTGAGTGAATCGCTTGTAAATCTGCTGGGCAATGACCCCAACTTTGAACAGGCCAAAAGTGTAATAAAATAAAATATTACTCAGATCAAGCTGACTTTTTTGACCGTAATACCTGATCACTTCCTGCCTGGTCAAATTGCCTGGAAGATAGGTCAGGTTAAACATTTTGAGTATATCTGGATCTCCTGGTTCCGCCCAATAAGCGAGGGAGGTTCCTAAATCCATTAAAGGTTCACCGACCGTGGCCATTTCCCAATCCAGAACTGATTTGATTTCTGAGACATTTTCAGGATCAAGGACCAGATTATCGTATTTGTAGTCATTGTGGAGAAAGCCGACATTCGCCGTGGAAGGAAGATTTGATTTCAGCCATTCAGCTACTTTTTCCATTTCCGGGAGCTCATTAGTCTTTGCTTTGAAATAGCGATCTATCCAGCCCTCAACTTGTCTGCTTACGTATCCTTCAGGCTTTCCAAGTTTGATCAATCCGGAATCATCCAATTCCAGGGAATGAAGTTCCAGAAGACAATCCAGAGTCTTTTCAGATAGTTTCCTGAAGTCTTCCGGAGTGAATTCAATTCCCTTTGGGATTTTATTGCGAAGGATCAAACCTTCCACAAACTCCATCACGAAGAAGGGTGCTCCAAATACATCAGGATCGTCACAAAAGAAAACAGGCTTGGGAGATTTGGAGTAGCCGGCTTTGTTCAAGGAACTCAGCACATTAAATTCCCGCTCCATATCGTGAGCTTTGCTTATTTTCTCACCAAAAGGTGGCCTTCGTAGAGCAAATTTTCCCTTTTGAGATTGAATCAGGAAGGTGAGATTTGAATAGCCTCCGGAGATTTGTGAAACCTCAATCGTCTCCGCATCACCAAAAAGTTTCTCCTCCAGATGCTTTTTGAGCTTGGTGAAATCAAGTTCATTTGACATTTGCAGCTGCGTAACTTTTTAAAATACTTCTCGCCAATGCTGATTTGTGCACTTCGTCAGGGCCATCATAGATTCTGGCTCCACGCTCGTGGCGATACCAAAAAGAAAGCAGTGTATCATCTGTAATCCCCAAAGCCCCATGTACCTGAATTGCCCGATCGATTACTTTCATCAGGATATCCGCAACAAAGAATTTGATGGTGGAAATATCCTCCCGAACAGTTCTGGCACCGAACTGTTGCATCTTTTCGGCCGTGTCCATCACCATCAATCGGCTCGCTTTGATCTCGGCGCGGCTTTCTGCAATCCAGTTTTGAATGGTTTGTTTTTCAGCCAAAGGCTTTCCGTAATCCAGTTCTCTTGAAATAGCCCGTCGGCACATTAAATCAAAAACACGCTCACATATCCCAATCCATCGCATGCAATGGTGAATTCTGCCCGGCCCGAGTCTTTCCTGTGCCAAAGCAAATCCTTGTCCTTCATGTCCGATCAGATTTTCGACCGGCACCAGGCAATCTTCAAAAACTACTTCACCATGGGATAAATAATCTTCCCCGGCTTCCCCCATGACAGGAATATTTCTTACCAGTCTGTAGCCTGGTGTATCCAAAGGCACGATGATCATGCTAGCTTTTTGGTAAGGCGATTCAGCTTGGGGATTTGTCACTGCCATCACGATGGTGAATTGGGCTCCGTCGGCTGCCGTCGTAAACCATTTATGCCCGTTGATGCGATAGTGATTTCCTTCTTTTGTGGCTAGTGTGGCCAGATTTACCGGATTGCTTCCCGCTAGTTTGGGTTCGGTCATCGCGAAGCAGCTTCGGATTTCTCCCCGCTGAAGCGGTTCCAGAAAGGTTTTCTTTTGATAGTCCGAGCCGAAAAGATGCAGCAATTCCATGTTTCCGATGTCCGGTGCGTTGCAATTGAATACGTAATGGCCAAGAGGACTTTGGCCTAAAATCTCAGATACCTGCGCAAACTGCACGAGGTTCAATCCAAGTCCGCCTTCTTCACGAGAAAGGTGAGGAGCAAATAATCCATCGGATTTGGCTTTTTGGCGAAGTTCAGATAGGATCGGTAAATAGTTTTTGAATGGACCGATTACGACTTCCAAATCAATCGGAAACAAATGAATTTTGACAAAGGTGCGATACTTTTCAAGCAGCAACTGGAGTTCGCTCGCCGGGTAATTTTGGGATTCTTGCATGAGTTCTGTTAAATAGTAAATCCGCCGTCAGCAGTAAGCACCGCTCCGGTGGTGTAGGAAGAAGCCCCAGATGCAAGGAAAAGCGCCATAGCCCCGATTTCTTCGCTAGTTCCGGCTCGTTTGATGGCAAGTTGCTTCAGAATCACTCCCATGATTTTATCGTTTGACCAAAGAGCTTCAGAGAATTTAGTTTTGATCAATCCGGGGCAGATGGCATTTACGCGGATTTTGGAATCTCCCCATTCCTTTGCAAAAACTTTTGTTAAGGAAATCAGGGCAGCTTTGCTGATGCTGTAAATTCCCAATCCGGGTTCGGGAGATAAGCCTCCGATCGAACTGATATTGATGACTGATGCACCGTTAGATTTTCGAAGATGCGGATAGCAAAGTCTGCAAAGCTCAAAGGCAGCTTTCACATTGACATCCATGATTTTATCAAAAACTTCCAGACTTGTCTCGTGAACAGGTCCGAACACTGGGTTTACAGCAGCATTGTTGACGAGAATATCGATTTGCCCATAAAGGGCTACAGTTTTTTCTACCAAAAGAGGAAGCTCTTCCATATGGCCGACATTACAAGCGACTCCGCTGGCTTCGTAACCCTGGCATCGGAGTTTATCTGCCATCTCGTCCACTGCTTGCTGCTTCCTGCTGCTAAGAACTACTTTTGCTCCGGCTGCTGCAAATATTTCTGCAATCTCAAAACCTATTCCTTTGCTTGCCCCGGTGACGAGAGCAACTTTGCCGTCCAATGAAAAAACTGATGATAAGTCCATAATTTGTTGGTTTATTTCTGTGGTATCAAGATAAGAAAAAAAGGGCTTCGACGTAGTTATAAGACAATTTCCTTAATTCCAAACCGAAGTACGGGCAATGGAATTTTAAGTATTTGCGGTGGAAATTATTATTCATGTGCCTTCGACTTCGTTTGGTTACGCTAAACTTCGCTTAGCCAAGGGTTTCCAATCGCTCGCTCCTAGAATAAAGCCTTTGTAATCTCACTCAGCAAATCCAGATTACTAACCAAAATTTTTAAAAGGAAGCTCTGTCGAAACCCTTGCATGAGAGCTTACTTTTTGTTCTCCTAAGTCGAACCCAAAGACATATTCTTATCTTTACTTATACCTAGATAATCCAATCCATTTTAAAATAGATCCAAATATGAAAGAGGTAATTTTTGAAGCAACCGGCTTGCCACAGGACGTTTTGCAATTGAAAGAATCGGCGATGCCAGAACCGAAACCCCATGAGGTGCAGATCCGTGTGACAGCAAGAAATATCAATCCATCTGACATCATGTTTGTGAGAGGGATGTATGGAATCATGCCTAAGTTGCCAAGCAGCGCAGGTTTTGAGGCAAGCGGTGTTGTGACCAAATCGGACGGAGCAGTAAAAGTTCCGGTTGGCACTCGTGTGATGTTTACTGCAATTGGCACCTGGAGAGAATATCTCTGCGTTCCAGCTGCCCTTGTGATCCCTGTTCCAGATGCGATGAGCGATGAGGTGGCTTGTCAGGCTTTTGTCAATCCGATCACCGCATATGGAATGATCGAAAAATCAGGTTTGCAGGCTGGCGACTGGTTACTGATCACTGCCGGGGCTTCTGCCTTCGGAAAGTTTGCGATTCAAATGGCCAAAGCCAAAGGGATCAAAGTAGCAGCAACCGTCAGACATGAAGCTCAGAAAGAGCTTTTGCAAAAGCTTGGAGCTGATCTGATCATTAATTCTGAAAAAGAAAAACTTCAAAAAGTAATCGCCGAGCAAATTGGCGAAGGAGTTTCTGTAGTGTTTGATGCAGTAGGTGGGGTGTTGGGAGCCAAGGCTTTGGCATCGATGAAGTCAGGAGGAAAAATGATGGTGTTTGGGTTACTCAGCTTGGAGAATATCCCGCTAAACAGTGGTTTGCTGATCTTCAAAGATCTCAAAGTTGAAGGTTTCTGGCTGAGCAGCTGGATGGAGTCTTTATCAGATTCTGATAAGGGAAAAGCAATCAAAACCGTTTTTGCATTTTTGATCCAGCATTCTGAGCAAGTCGATGTGGCTGCGAAATACCCGTTGGAACAGTTCAAAGAAGCAATTGTAGCCTATGAAACTCCGGGAAGAAACGGAAAAATCTTATTGGTGAGTTATTTTCCTTAAATTTTATAGGTCATAAAAAGTGGGAATCGCATCTTTGCACCTCGAACCAAAAACGGAATAAAGAAATGAATTGGGAAAAGCTGGATAAGGAGCTAACGGAAATTGTTGAAAAGAAGAATCAGCTAAGTGCAATGGACTACAGCGACGAAAAGTATGACGACCTCGAAGAAGCGATTCATGACTTGGAGGATGATTTCAACGAAAACTACGAGAGCGTTCTGGAGAAGGAGTTTGAGAAGATCTACACTCGTCTTAAGTCGGATACAGATATCCTGCTTCCCACTGCCTATATCGCCAATAAATATAAGCCTGTACTTCCTGATGCAAACGGTGTAGTAACATACGAAGTGACAGGCAGGGAGGGAGTTCCCATTGAATCGGATCAGTTTGACAGGCAAGATGTAAGACTGGTGCTGGTTCCCAACCCGGTCCGAATCTTAATGATCATCAACGGAAAGCCGCAGAAAGATATCTGGAAAAGCAGGTAAGTGAAGCATATAAAATGAAAGCCCGGTTCTGCCGGGCTTTTTTGTTTGATCCCAATATTTATTTGGATGATGGGATTTGTAAATCCTTCTTTTGGAGAAACTGGATGTCATGAAAAGAGACATCCTGTTTCATGAGGAGCAGGATAACTTTATTAACTGAAGCTGAAGAGCTATATTATAATCCTAATTTCTCTCTCACCCGATTCAGAAGTTCCATTGCCACCGCTTTGGCTTTTTCTTCACCGGCCGCAAGGTTCTTCTCGATTTCGGTAGGATTGCTCATAAAGGAATCAAAGGCGATCCTTTCCTTCGCAAACTTATCGAGGATCAAGTCAAACAAGGCTTTTTTTGCATGGCCATAGCCATAATTTCCGCCAAGGTAATTTTCTCTCAGGGTTTTGATTTGTTCCTCGGTTCCCATCAGGCTGTAAAGCTTGAAGACGTTACAAGTGTCCGGATCTTTGGGCTCTTCCAGCGGAGTGCTGTCGGTGACGATGCTGTTGACGACTTTTTTGAGCTCCTTTTCCGGAAGGAAAATATCGATGAAGTTGTTGTAAGACTTGCTCATCTTCTGGCCATCGATCCCGGGAATGATCTTTACCGCTTCGCTGATTCGTGGTTCGGGGAGTACCAAAACTTCCTCACCAACCTGATGATTGAAAGCCGAGGCGATGTCTCTTGCCATTTCCAGGTGCTGAAGCTGATCTTTTCCGACCGGAACCAGTTTAGCAGAATATAGCAAAATGTCCGCCGCCATCAAGACCGGATAGGTGAAAAGTCCTGCGTTCACATCTGCCAATCGCTCGGCTTTATCTTTGAAGCTATGCGCATTGGCCAGCATCGGGAAGGGAGTGAAGCAGTTCAGATACCAAGTGAGTTCAGTGACTTCAGGTCTTCTAGATTGTCTGTAAAATGTAGTCTTTTTGATGTCCAGACCAAATGCCAACCAGGCTGCAGCAACTGCAAGTGTGTTTTGCTTTCGAAGTTGCCCGTCTTTCAAAGAAATTAATGAATGAAGATCAGCAATGAAAATAAAAGACTCTTCCTGATTCTGATTGATGAGCTCGATTGCCGGCATGATCGCCCCAAGGATATTTCCCAGATGCGGTCTTCCACTACTTTGAATGCCTGTCAGTACTCTTGCCATTGGTTGAATTTTGGCGCAAATTAAGTAAAACGACCTACAATACGTTTGAAAATATGCGTTAATTGCAGGCATGAACAGAATCTATCACACTCTCTTTTCATTTGTTTTTTTAATGATTTTGAGCCAAACTGCTCAGGCTCAGCGATCCTCCGCTCCCAGATTGGTATGGAAAGTCAATAAAGTTGATTTGGGAACCTTGCTTGAGGAGCAAGGCCCGCAGGTCGCTGAGTTTAGTTTTACTCACACACAGGATTCCCTTTTTTTTATCGAGAAAGTCTGGACTGACTGTGGCTGCACCACCGCTGATTATACGAGGGATACTTTAAAAGTAGGGGAGACTGGAACTTTAAAAGTCTCTTTTGATCCTGCATCAGGAGCTGGATTTTTTTCAAGAATGATTGTAGTCAAAGGGAATCTCGCAGGAACTCAGGATACCTTGTTCATCGAAGGCACGGCAGTTCCTTATCCTGAAAATCCTGATGCAACATTTGGAGTGAAAAAGGCGGAGTTGGGATTCAGGCTTTCGAAAGTGAACATGGGAGAAGCATTTACCAACGAGCCAAAGTTCAAGCATGTGGAGTTTTTCAACTTTAGCAAATCCACTCTGGATAAATCCGAGTTGGTTTTTCAAGGTCCTTCTTATATCACGATTTCTCAGGTCCAAGACTCCGTTCGACCACAGGAAAGAGGTCTTTTGCTGATTTCTTATGATGGAAAAGCGAAAAATGATTTGGGCTTTTTCGAGGACAGAACTGTCATTTCTTGGGGAGGAAAACAAAAAGTCGAATTGGATGTAATGGCCGATGTATTCGAATACTTTGCGCCTTTTGCAAAAGAAAATCTGAATACCGTGCCTCAGCTATTCATCGAAAACAAAGAAATCAATCTGGGAACAATCAGCCCGAACGCGATGCATAACAGAACTGTTAACCTGACTAATAAAGGGCAGCAAATTCTGGAGATTCGAAAGATTCAAGGGAATTGTGAATGCCTGAAACTGGAAATGGTCCGCACCTCCATTAATCCTGGAGAGACGCTAGAAATGAAAGTCACATTTGATCCGAAGGGAAGGTTCGGAATCGATCAGCGCAACATTTATATTTTCAGCAATGACCCGGTCAATTCCGTGCAATTGGTAGTGGTGAAAAGCAGAGTGGAATAAGCTGGAAAGCTAGGTTTGATGCTTAGAATTTAGTTTTTTTGATTAAACATTTTCTTAAAAATGAGAGCTTCAATTTTTGAATGTCGTACTGCGCTTTTGTTATTCTGTATTTTTTTACTGAGTGCCAAACCTTCCTTTTCCCAGGAAAATTTTCGGATTTTGCCCTATCTGCAAGTTTATGAATCAGGAAAAGTTCAGTTAACCTGGTTCAGCGAAAGTCCTCTAGCAAGTCGTATAATAATCAAGAATTCCACTGGTTCCGAATTGGTCAGTAAAGAAGTGATAGGGGAGGAAGTTCCGGAAATCTACTACACCACTCAGGAAAAGAATCAAAATATCCCAGGGCTTATCCAGGGAAGCTGGATCAAAGGAGACAAATCTTACCGATATCGGATACAGGCTGATCTGCCAGCCGGTATTTCGGTTGAATACACTGTAACCCTTGGAGGAAACACTTTTAATTCAAGTTTTAAAACGCCTGTAAGCAAATCAAATTGGGAAAAAATCAGATTTATCGCACTTTCAGATTCTGAGACTGAGCCCCGAGGCAGGGTAACCAATCGGGCTTGGTATCCGGGAACCCCTTTATTACGTCCTTCCACGGCTCAACTTTGGAAAGATAAATTTGGGACAACAGTTGAGCAGGGGTTTGAATTACCCAATTATATCCTCAGTGAAAAACTGGGATATGCCGAGAATCTGAAAATCATTAACTCCAGAAATCCCGATTTTATGCTCATGCCGGGTGATTTGGTACAGGGCGGGGGGTATCAGCCTGGTTGGGATGAGTTTTTCAGACATAATGCAGGTGAGTTTGATAAGGGATTGACCAAGTATCCGATTATTCCGGCATTGGGAAATTGGGAGGCTTATGGAGGAGTAAGTGGTGAATACGGAACTAATGAGCAAGGAAAATTTCTTCCGATTGTGGGCAGAAGTCGCTTTCATGCCTATTTCCAAACTCCCACTAATGACCTACTTCAAAAACATCGTCAGAGTTATTATCGGGTGGATTATGGCCCGGTTACAATTCTTACGTTGGACTCAAGCAATGGAACTCCTGAGCAGCAAGCGTCAGATTTCAACGGAACCGTTAAACTGACAGGAAAGCAATTTACTGTACCGGGTACAGATACCCAAGAGAACTACACCCAAACTCAATATGCAGGATACGGAGGAACTGACCTTAGTGGTTTTGGTCCCGGAACTGACCAGTACATTTGGCTGGAGGAAAATTTGAAATCTGCAAGTGCTTCCGGACAGTTGATCTTTGTCCAATATCACCATATTGCTTTTAGCTCAGGAGAGCATGGAGTTCCGTTGAATCATGAACTTTCGATCGGCCAGGTCGGTACTCCGTTACGAATCTTGAATCCACTTTTGGAACAGTATGGAGTCATTGCCGTTCTCTCCGGTCATGATGAATTATTTGAAAGAAGCTTTGTTGATGAAGATGGGAATGGGAAAGGTATCCATTATTACGATGTTGGTGTGGCAGGGGATGGCATGCGGGGCGAAAAGAGAGATTGGCAGAAAACTCCATTAGAAGCACTTAATTATAACCAGTACAGAAAGTGGACTGCTGATCAGAGTTCTGTCGAAAATTGGAATACTTCAGGACCAGTTCCTATTTTGACTGATGGAGGAAAGCACTACGGACATCTTGAAGTAAATCTCGAAAAGGTCAAAGAAGGTGGCCAGGAATTTGCCAAAATCAGATTTACACCTGTTTATTCTTTTCCGGTTTTAGATAACAATTACAACCTTCTCAAAGTCGAACGCAGAGTTTATGCTGATGAGGTGGAATTGAAGGTTTTGCTGAAGCAGCTCGCTTTTGTTCCGGAAGTAAAAGATTCAGTAGTACTGATTTTAAATGGGGAGGGTAAGGCAATTCTTACAGCACAGAATTTTTTGGTAAGTCAGCCTGACGTTCCTTTTACTTACACGTCTTCAAAAGGATTTGAATTTAGCTGTTTGAATTTGGGAGTAAATGATGTGACCATCACTTCAAAAAATACCCAAACGGGTCAGGAATGGGTTGAGGCAACCAAAGTCTGGGTAAAAGATAATCTTAAGCCACTATTAATATCTAAAAACTTCAATTCAAATTTTGATGTCACAGTCGGAAGTTTAACACTCAAACCTGAGGATTTTATCGCTTCATTAAGCGATAATTGCGGGATTAAAGAGGTTACAATTAATAAAACGACAGCCACTTGTGCCGATTTGGGAAAAGAGATTCAGGTTCAAATCAGAGCTGTCGACACTTCAGGTAATGTGGTGGAAGGAGTAGCCATTCTAACACTTACACGAATTGAATCCAAAAAAATCACTATTTCTCCCGCTGGACTGATTGTAAGACCTATTGGCCAACCAGTGGAATTGACTCTTGGAAATGAGTTTGAATACACCGTTTTCGGATGGTATAAAAATGGAGTGCTATTACCAAATCAAAAGGAAAAGAAGCTGATTGTTTCTACCCCTGGTGTTTATTATGCAAAGATTTTTGCCAAAGAAGGCTGTCTTTTAGAATCAAAAGATGTAAAAGTAGAATTCACTGAACTTTCATTTTCTCCTGTAAAAGAAATTGTCATTCTGGAGCTCAATCAATCAGGAAAAGCAACCTTGAAACCAGAAAACGTATTTGTTTCCTGGCCTCCTTCCGATCCAAATCTGGATATCAAATTCAGCCAATCTGAATTCACTTGCTCAGATATCGGGGAAAAGCAGATTACGATTTTAATCAAAAATCAGACTGGACAAACCTGGGAGGAAAAGACGGTTGTCAAGGTTCAGGACAATCTCAAGCCTATCTTAATTCCTAAAAACTTCAAGGCTGATTTTGATGTCACGGTGGGAACTTTGGTACTCAAACCGGCGGATTTCATTTCGGAATTAAGCGACAATTGCGGAGTGAAGGAGGTTACAATCAATAAAACAACTGCCACCTGTGAGGATTTGGGTAAAGAGATTCCAGTTGCAATTCGGGCAGTCGATGCTTCGGGGAATGTAGTTGAAGCGGTCGTATTCCTTACTTTGAATAGAATTGAAAGCAAAAAAGTAAGCATATCCGGTGACGCTAAATTTTGTGAAGGGAATAAGGGTGTGTTGACCTTGAACTCTGATGCACAATTTGAAGTCATCCGATGGAGAAGAGACGGAATTGAAGTCGAGGGACAGAAAGGAAAGACGCTCGAGATCGAACAAGGCGGAAAATACCATGCAGTCATTCGATACGCGGGAGGTTGTTTATCCGAGACTGCTCTTTTTGTGGTGGAAAGGAATCCACTGCCAAAAGGTGAAATTGAGGAAAAAGGAAATGTTCTCACCGCTCCGGCCGGCAGCTTTACTTACAAATGGCTTAGAAACGGGGAATTTATACCTGGCGCAATTTCCAGAGAATTGGTCGTACATCAGACTGGCGAGTTCACCGTTGAATTGACAAGCGAAGCAGGTTGCAAAGCCAAATTGAAGCCGGTGGTTCTTACAATATCGGGGTTGGGTATTAACAGGGTCATAGGCGCTGAAGAGCTGAAGATTTTCCCAAATCCGGCATCAAGATACCTTGAAGTTGAGATCATTTCTGATCAAGTTAACTCTATCAATACATTTAAAATAGTTGGAATGGATGGAAAGGATGTTACCTCCTCGGTCATTATTAGCAAGACTGGATCAAATGCTTTCACCTTCGATATTACCAAACTTGCCAATGCGACCTACCTTGTTTACCTAGAGGGGGATGAGCAGAGATCCTTCTTTGGCAGGTTTATCAAGAATGAATAAGAATTGAAAAAAACACATCAAAAAGCCCCGGAGACATATTCCGGGGCTTTTTGCATTAAATCTTTGACTACTTCAAATTGCTTGAAAGAATGAGCACACGAATTGAATTTTTTAAACAATCCCAAGATTCTACCTAAATCAGATTTTTATGAGTAATAAATCCAGTCTTTTTAAATCTATTGTTTATCGTTTCTGACAGTTTCTTTTTGCAGCGGTCCGATTCTAATTAAGGGTTTTTGGTTGGAAGTGCTCAATACCTTATCGTCTGGCGGATGGTCCTGTCAGTTTTTTTTGATATTATGCCAAATCAATTAGCCCAAAAACCTATTAAAAATGCATTCATCAGTAAAACTCCTGTTTTCTTTCTGTATTACCCTTGCTATTTTTTCAAGCTGTAAGCAGGAAAGGTCGCCATTCGATGTTTCGCCTGCGGAAAGTCTGGATCCCAAAAGGAGTGAGGCTCCATTTCCCATTATTTCTATTCCGGCAGATATCGACATGGAATCTCCCCGGTGGAAAGGAATCGATCTCTCACCCAAGCCTCCGGTTGTTCCATTGTCCGCCAATGAAGAAATGAAAACTTTCTTATTGAAACCCGGCTATAAAATAGAGCCGATTCTTTCCGAACCCCAAATCAGGGAACCCGCAGCCATTCAGTTTGATGGAAATGGAAGAATGTATGTCCTTGAGCTCAGAAGTTACATGCAGGACATCGATGCTAAGGGTGAATTGTTTGCGACTTCCCGTATTTCCAGATGGGAGGATGAGGATAATGACGGTATTTATGAAACAGGCGTTGTGTTTTTGGACAGCCTCGTGTTTCCGCGATTTATAGTTCCTTTTGGTCCAAATACAATTTTGACTATGGAGTCTAATGAGGACCACGTGTACAAATACACCGATACTGACGACGATGGCAAAGCTGATAAAAAGGAATTGTTTACCACAGGTCTGGGACGATCCGGAAATGTGGAACATCAAACCAGTTTTTTGACCTGGACCATGGACAATTGGATGTACAGTACCTACAATGCCCGACGGATCCGTTGGACGCCTGATGGCGTGATTCAAGAACCAACCGGGAATCCCTATGGACAATGGGGAGTAGCTCAGGATAATTACGGCCAGGTTTGGTTTCAGGATGGTGCAGGCGGAGTTCCTCAGAATTTTCAATTTCCTATCGTA
>VFKK01000271.1 GCA_009885605.1 Cyclobacteriaceae bacterium
AACCTCCGCGAACTCATGGGAATTGTGACTCAGGAATCTATCCTTTTCAACGATACCGTATTTAACAACATCGCCTTTGGAATCGAAGACGCAACAGAAGAACAAGTGACCGAAGCTGCGAAAATCGCCAATGCTCACAACTTCATCATCCAGATGGAAGGCGGGTACCAAAGTTCTATTGGTGAGCGGGGATCCAAGCTTTCCGGCGGCCAAAGGCAACGGATCAGTATCGCCCGGGCTGTCCTCAAAAATCCTCCGATCCTAATTCTGGATGAGGCTACTTCGGCTCTTGATTCCGAATCTGAATTGCTGGTGCAGGAAGCCCTGACCAAGCTGATGGACAATCGTACCACTCTGGTGATCGCTCACAGGCTGAGTACAATCCAGCACGCCGACGAGATTTTGGTGATCGAGCGAGGGGAAATCGTGCAGCGTGGAACACATGCCGAACTCAATCAAATCGAGGGGCTTTACCAGAAGCTTTCCAGTATTCAGTCGGTTTAGGTATATTTAGAGAACTAATTAATAATCGTATGAAATCAAGCATGACGCATGCGACCCACACTGGAATGATTTTGGGCCATGCGAGATTCCATATGGCCTTAAAAATCAAATTATAATCAGATGAAAAAGCTACATGAAATCCTGCAAATTGTCTTATTGGTCTATTTTGGAGCTTTTTTGATCTTTTTTCTTGGATTTGGCTCCTTAGGAGGAATGTTTGGAATGGAGGAAATCACCGCTGATGCCATGGTAACGGTCTTCCTGATCGGCGTTGTCATCTTCCTGATCTCATGGGGAACGAGCTCTATGGCTATGAAAGGACTGAACGAACAAATGAGCAAGCGAGAAATAGAAATGAATTCTCTGAAGGCGAAGTTGTATGACTTCGAACATCCAAAAACTACTCAGATAACCCCTGCTGCTGCACCGCGAACCACCAAACCCGGGGAGTCAGATCAGAGTAATATTGCAAAGCGACAGAATATCACGGATTAAGAAATTTCCGATTGACGTTTAAAAGGAAGCTCAAAAGGCTTCCTTTTTTTTCGCCCGGTTGAATACCTACTGAGATCTGAAAGATTTTGTATCCCTATTTTTTTTATCCCCCAGCATGAACGTGACAAAGAATAAATTGGAAGATCGAATCCCTTTTCCGAACCCAAATCCTCCCAAACAAAATAATCCCAATTAATAAAGATTTAATTTTCTCAAACTCCTATATTCAAGATACCAAGCACCTTTCCTTTTTTAATTAATATGGTCGCAAAAACTTTTGGAAGTGCAGTATCCGGTGTGGATGCAAACCTGATCACCATCGAAGTCAACGTAGGGCAGGGAACCAGTTTTTTTATGGTGGGTTTGCCGGATAGCGCCGTTAAAGAATCCCAGCAACGTGTGGAATCGGCCCTGAAATATTTCGGCTACCGAATGCCCCGTCAGAAAGTAGTCATCAACCTGGCTCCCGCTGACGTCCGAAAGGAAGGCTCCGCTTACGATCTCCCAATTGCAATGGGGATTCTACAGGCTTCCGAGCAGGTGGATTTTCCTTCTCTTGGTGAGTATGTGATCATGGGAGAACTCTCCCTTGACGGGAATCTTCGTCCGATCAAAGGCGTGTTACCCATCGCCATCGAAGCCCGAAAGCGCGGTTTCAAAGGATTTATCCTTCCAATAGAAAATGCCAAAGAAGCTTCCATCGTCAATAACCTCGACATCATCGCCGTGGATACGGTGCAAAACGCCATTCTCTTTCTTCAGGGTGATTTGGTCATAGAGCCGCTAGTGACCGACACCCGTGAGATTTTTTACGATTCCCTCGATCATATCGAATTCGACTTTGCCGATGTGCAAGGCCAGGAAAACATCAAACGCGCGATGGAAATCGCCGCCGCCGGAGGTCATAATGTGATCATGATCGGCCCTCCGGGAGCCGGCAAAACCATGCTTGCCAAACGCCTGCCTTCCATTCTTCCTCCGCTTTCTCTGGTGGAAGCATTGGAGACAACCAAGATTCACTCGGTCGCCGGCAAACTCGGAAAGAATGGCTCTCTGATGGCTCACCGTCCTTTTCGAAGTCCGCATCATACGATTTCGGATGTGGCTTTGGTAGGCGGCGGCGGGAATCCCCAACCCGGAGAAATCTCTCTGGCCCATAATGGAGTGCTTTTTCTGGATGAATTGCCAGAATTCAAACGGGCAGTTTTGGAGGTGATGCGTCAACCATTGGAAGAGCGGAAAGTAACAATCTCAAGAGCTAAGGTTTCGGTGGACTATCCCGCCAACTTTATGCTAATCGCGAGTATGAATCCCTGCCCCTGCGGATATTACAATCATCCGGACAAAGAATGTGTCTGCGGTCCGGGCATCGTGCAGCGCTATCTGAACAAAGTTTCCGGTCCGCTGCTGGATCGCATCGATCTGCATGTGGAAGTGACTCCGGTCAAATTTGACGAGATGACCTCCACACGCAAAACCGAATCCAGCAAATCCATTCGCGAACGGGTGATCCGCGGACGGGAAATACAAGTCATGCGATTCAAAGACAACCCGGAAGTTTTTTGTAATGCCATGATGCCATCCCATCTCGTGAAGGAAGTCTGCCAAATCAACGATGCCGGCAGGGCCTTGCTCAAAACTGCCATGGAAAGACTGGGACTCAGTGCCAGGGCTTATGATCGAATCCTGAAAGTTGCCCGCACCATCGCTGATATCTCGGCTAGCGAGACGATCAAAGTCGAGCACCTTGCTGAAGCGATTCAGTACAGGAGTTTAGACAGAGAAGGCTGGGCGGGGTGAGAATGGGGAATTGAGAATTAATAAATTGAAAAATGAGATTTGGTAAGACTATAAAAATATTCCTAATAGACGGCGACCCTAACGGTCGAATGAGTTGTGAACTATCTAATTGGTCAGGTAAAGCCTACAAGATCCCAAGGATTAAAATTAAAGATTGCTCCGATCGGGTAGACTTAGTAAGTACCGCAGTATATCTTCTTTTCGGGAAAGACAATGAAGGAAAAGATCAGGTTTATATCGGAGAGGCTGAGTCAATTTTGAAGCGATTAAGTCAGCATTTGACTCAAAAAGATTTTTGGAATGAAGCAATTGTCTTTCTCAGCAAGGATGATAACCTGAACAAGGCTCACATCAAATACCTGGAAAACAGATTGTATGATTTAGCCAGGATAACGAATCGTTACAAGATTGAAAATTCAATCACACCAACGCAATCTTCAATCTCCGAATCGGACAAAGCAGAAATGGAAGAATTCATCGAAAACATCAAAATGATGGTGAATACCCTTGGGCATAAAGTTTTTGAAGAGAAAAGAGAATTTAAAGCAAAGCAAAAACAGGAAAGCTTTTTCATTAAAGCAGTCAGAGGTGCTGATGGACAAGGAGAACCCACATCGGAAGGTTTTTTAGTCTTAAAAGGATCAAAAGCAGCCGGGACAATTACTCCATCTTTCAGTTCAAGCCTTTCCCAACTTCGGGAAAAACTAATTGAGGAAGGCATCCTAAATAACAAAAATGAATATCTTGAATTTATTGAAGACACTATTTTCTCAAGTCCCTCAACCGCCGCCGCAATAGTTATGGGAAGGGCCGCAAACGGACTAATCGAATGGAAAAAGAAAAACGGAACTACCCTGAAGGATTTTGAGTCAAATGACACTCTATCAGAATCACCAAGAATTTAAATTTCTAATTCCTTTCATCTTTTTATTCCGACCCCTCTCCCAAAACGCCATTCATCAAAGCTGCTGAACAGAAAAAACAAAACATCGTTATTCAAATAAAACTCAACACTATGACCCGAAACCTTACTTTACTCCTCTTTTTTCTGTCCTTCTCGGCTTTTGCCCAGGATGTGATTCCTGCCAAAGGTGGCGATATCACGATCAAACCAATCCTTCACGGAACGTTTGTCATGGAATACAATAACCTCACGATCTATGTGGATCCATACGGAGGCGCTGAGAAATTTGCAGGTCAGAAAAAGCCTGACATGGTTCTGATCACGGATATTCACGGCGATCATCACGACCAGAAAACCCTAGATGGCTTGGATCTTTCCAATGCTACGATTGTGGCTCCTCAAGCTGTGGCAGACAAGTTGCCAGCCGGAAAGAGCAAGGCTATTGAAGTGATCGGTAACGGCCAAATGAAGACAGTTCACGATCTTAAAATCGAGGCGATTCCTATGTACAATCTCCCTGAAACTGAAGATAGTCGCCATCCAAAAGGGCGTGGAAATGGCTATGTAGTGGAAATCGGCGGCAAGAGAATTTATATTTCCGGCGATACAGAAGACGTTCCCGAGATGCGTGAATTGAAAAAGATCGATGTGGCTTTTGTCTGCATGAATCTACCTTTCACGATGACAGTGGATCAGGCTGCTGATGCAGTTTCTACATTCAAACCGGGAATCGTTTATCCTTTCCATTACCGGGGAGGGGAGGGATTAGCCGACACTGCAAAATTCAAAGAACTGGTGAATGCTTCCTCTTCGAAAGTAGATGTGAGATTGAGAAACTGGTATCCTGAGAATTGATATTGCCTCACCGAGAAGTCGATTATTTATCATTTATGCTCCAAACATACAGCCTGCGGAATTATTCGCAGGCTTTGCTTTTCTTACAAAGCCATATAAAATATCGCTGGGAATAAGACAGGATTATTATTTAAAACTAACTTTAAGTAGAAGCAACCTAGACTCTTTTAAGATGATACCTAAAACCGAAAACATGCTTGAAGAACTCGGTTCTTTGAGCAAAAAAGAATTGATCAAAAGGGCGAAGAAATTTTCAAAACGATACTATGTCGGCGATGGGAAAAAATTCAAACTCAAAGACTATGCTTCCAAACCAAAAATGAATCTGGGACCGGAGGATGAACTGCTTGTAAAAGAAGCATTGGAAATAGGTGTAGAGGCTTTGGCTGCCTTGCAGGACATTCTTTACGCACAGGATCGCTGGTCATTACTTGTTATTTTTCAGGCAATGGATGCCGCAGGAAAAGACGGTGCAATCAAGCACGTGATGTCCGGAATCAACCCACAAGGATGTCAGGTTTCTTCTTTTAAAGTTCCAAGCCAGGAAGAATTAGACCATGATTTCCTCTGGAGATGCCAAAAGCACTTGCCAGAGAGAGGCAGAATCGGAATTTTCAACCGATCCTATTACGAAGAAGTTTTAGTTGTTCGTGTACATGAAACGATTCTGAATGCGCAAAAACTTCCATCCAAACTGGTGACCAAAGACATCTGGGAAGACCGATTTAAAGACATCCGGAATTTTGAAAAATACCTCGCCCGCAACGGTACTGTTGTGATCAAGATCTTCCTGAATGTCTCCAAAGATGAGCAAAAGAAGCGCTTCATAGAGCGGGTGGACGATCCGGACAAGAACTGGAAGTTTAGCGTTGGGGATGTAAAAGAACGCGGACACTGGGATCAGTACATGGAAGCCTATGAGGACATGATCCAAAACACCTCCACAGAGGAGTCCCCTTGGTATGTGATCCCGGCGGATAATAAATCCTACGCCAGAATTGCGGTGGCTTCCGCGATTATCCATGCACTGGATCAAATGGAGCTTGAATATCCGAAAGTGAGCAAGGAAAAAATCGAAGAGCTGCAGGGGGTCAAAAAAGCTTTACTTGAGGAAAAAAATGAAAAATAAAGAAAGCCTTCCGGGAAAAATCCCGGAAGGCTTTTTTAGGACCTTTTAAAAAGAAGTCAAAAAATCAACTCAATATTTGATCAACCTCAAGTTTATCCGACTGACTTTTATCGACATTCAAAGGAATTAGACAAAATTTGTTGCCTATGTCCCATTACCGAGCATTAGAAACTTTGGTTCCTCTGAGTTTTGACCACTCTGATTATTGATATTTTTTTAACCTCATAGTTGAATAAATTACTTTCGAATTCTTTATTTTCATGTACCCAACAGTTTAAAGAACAGGACTCTAAACTTTTCAATTAAACATTCTTGTCAATGAAAAACCATCTTGATTTCCGTATGACTTTTCGACTTTATCTTCTATTATTCCTATCAGCACTTATTTTCAGTTGCAATACACCTCCAAGCGACCCTTTCAAAATTTTCGAAGATACCACAGCAATGGTTTATGGACCATATCGGGTGGTTAAGCTTCCTATCCAAAACGGAGTCAAAGTTCTAAATCCAATCCAGGTTTCCCTCGGGCCGGGAGGTGCAATTTTTGCCGCCAACCAAAGCGGAGAAATCTACACACTTCAGGATTCAGACGGAGACGGTGTGGAAGATGAAGCCCGATTATATTTTGATTTAAATGAATTGGGTTTGCGTTCTCCGGGCGGTTTTGCCCATCGGGGCGATACGGTTTACATTGGTACCAGTTCGGAAATCAGGGCTTTTCTTGATACCAATCAAGATTACAAAGCAGATACTTCCTGGACTATTTTTGACAAAATCCCTACAAGTCAACACCCCTATGAATGGACAAGTGCTTTAAACTTCGGTCCGGATGGAATGCTGTATTTTGTCCTTACCACCGATTCATGGAATCCCGGCGCCTCTCCGGATTCATTGGGGATGAGAGGATCAATTATCAGAATTTCCCCCGATGGCGCCGACTTTGAAATCGTGGCAACGGGAATTCGGTCCGTACACGGGATGAATTTCAATTCGGCAGGAGATCTTTTTTTCGCAGACAACAAAGGTGGTGGAAATGCTACCGAAGAAATTAACCTCCTCCAGGTTGGAAAATTTTATGGACACAACGTCAAAAAGTATGAGGGTAAATTTGACACTATCACCCTGCCGTTATTCTCTTTGGAAAATGAGATTGCGCCGGGCGGGATTGAGTTTAACTCTCCTGACAATGATTTCGGTGGTACCCAAGGAAATTTGTTCGTGGCTTTTTATGGCCCCGGGGAGCGATGGAATAGAGGTGGAGTGGGCCGCGTACAAGTTTCAAAAACTGCAACGGGATATGAATTTGAAGAATTTCCGGTGGCTGACATCCCAAAATTATCGGACTTAGCTTTTGCCAAAGACGGTTCTCTCTACGTCGCTCATCACGGAATTTCTGATTACTGGTACAATCCGGTTGAGAAAATAACCGGCGGATTTTACAAGATAATTTATGATCCTTCTCTTGAAGGAAAACACGCTATCAAGAAGGAAGTAATTACGGAGGATTTCTCTACTACTTCGCTGGAAAACGGGAAAGAACTATTTGCTATTCGGGCTTGCTCAGCTTGCCATGCAGTGGATGGAAATACTGATTTGATCGGACCAAATCTGAAGGGTGCAGGAAAAGAGTTTAGCCAAGAGGAAATTCTGGAAGAAATCAAAGATCCATCCAACAGGATCAAGCCCGGTATGATCGCAACCAAAATCACCAAAAAAGACGGGAAAGTTTTACTAGGCAGAATAGTCTATTCCGATGCGGATCAGATTTCGATCATGCTTGTCGGCAATCAAATCGTTCAGGTTCCCAGAACAGAGATCGCTTCCGCAAATGAGGAACTGAAGTCCCTGATGTATGAAAATCTGCTTGCCGGACTTTCCGAAGAAGAAATCAAAAACCTTCTGAATTACATTTCAAGTCTTTAAATAAACCCGGCGTTTTCCCCGAAGGCCTGCTGCTGGGATAACTCTCAGTCAAAAAGCTACAATTCATACGCATTCCCCTCGCAACATAACTCGACTTCAAAGTCAAGTGATAGATTACGGGTACAATCTTGATACATCTTTTCAAGTCTTTTATCAGAATTCATGGGATCATGATGAAATAAAGATAATTTTTTCACCCTGCAAAGCTTTCCAAACGCAATGGCATCTTCCATCGAGCTATGACCCCAGCCGATTTTTGTTAAATATTCATCAGCTGTATATTCTCCGTCGTGAAAAAGTAAATCTGCATCTTTTGCGATTTCATAACCACTCGTCCAATCAGGTTCGTTTGGAAAGTTGGAAGAACCCATTTGAAGTTCATGATCCGGCATATATGCCAAAACTGAATTTCCCGCAGTTAATCTATATCCCAAGGTCGGGCCAGGGTGCGAAATAAATGCAGATTGAATCTTCACATTCCCAATTTCAAAAGTGGAATCGTCTAACTCATGAATAAGCGGATGCCGGGGCAAATCATTTAAGCGGACAGGAAATAAAGGCGCTGAAAAGTATCTTCTAAGTCTATGGAGCAAAGGCTCAACAGTAGCAGATGGACCATAAAGATGGACTGCTACATTGGGGTTGTAGAGCGGAAGAAAAAATCCAAGGCCCATTGTATGATCAATATGAAGATGGGAAAGCAGGATATGAATTTCTCGAATTTCAGGATTTAGATATTTACCCAGCCGCTGAATCCCTGAACCGGCGTCGAGGATTATGCAAGTATCTCCGTGCATGACTTGCACACAGGAAGTATTTCCTCCGTATTTGAAATTTTCCGGATCCGGAGAAGGCAATGACCCTCTGCAACCCCAAACAGTTATTTTCATACCAAGGGAGATTTCCAAAACATTGCCATAGCTCCAAGGTACCGATCCGGTCTTCCCACAATCGGAAAAGCCGTCACCGTGATAAATACCCTTTCTCCTTTCAAATTATTGATGTAAAAGGATCCATGAGCTGGCTTTTGAGTAGCCAGGGTTTGGACCAAAGGAAGGCCTTCCGGAGGTAAAGGTTTTCCATCGATATCTGTCGGTTTGAAAACAGTAGCCCACTCCTCTACTTTCATACTTCCGGTTTCACCAAAACGGAGCCCCAGAATTCCTTCGGCAGGCTCGTTGTAAAACAGTAAATTCCCCATGGGATCTACCAAGAAGACTGGCATACCCAGGCTATCGCCAAATTGTCTGCCCAGAATTATTTCCAAGGGTTGTGCTGCCATGAGTAGTAATGTTAAATTGATAAAAGCTAGAAAATATAGTAATAATCCAATTACTATCAATAAAAGGAAAACAGGATTCTATTCAATCTGATTCTGAAAAAGTTTGTGGTGGATCCATATTATTCATAACCCGACTCATTAACTTTAGAAAAATCCTACAGCGAACACTGATGGCCATAGAAATACTTTTACGCTACCTTCATTTTATCAGCATTTTCGCAATTGTGAGTTCACTGGTAGCGGAGCTTCTACTGCTCAAGCCAAGCCTGAAAAGAAAGGAGATCGAACGGCTTGCCAAAATTGATGGAATTTATGGATTTGCAGTCCTGGTTGTTTTAGCTGCCGGAATGAGCCTTTGGCTTGGTGGACATGGAAAACCGGCGGAATTCTACAGTGAGAATGCCCTTTTCCAAATTAAACTGGGATTGTTTCTTGTGATTGGATTGCTTTCGATTTATCCGACTGTTTTCTTTTTCAAAAAGAGAAAAGGTGACCCGACAGAGTTGGTCGAAATCCCCAATTCCATCTTTTGGACGATTCGTTTGGAGCTTTTGCTGGCATTTATTATTCCCCTTTTGGCAGGATTGATGGCAAAAGGGATTGGGTACTTAGATTAGAGTAATACTTAATTTTTAAAATGATTACCTCTGTTATTTATTATTATTGAAAGGGAACAAATCACTCACTTCAAAAATCTATGAATCGACTTACCCTTCTCATTTTCCTACTTTTCTTCAGCTTTGGAAAACTTTATGCTCAGGACTCTTCCAATAAAATACTTATTGAGGAATACATCAAGCAAAGTGCGAATCAGAAAAAAACAGGCTTAATCATGCTTGGAGCAGGTCTCGGGGCAACTGTAATAGGAACAGTGATGTTTGGAATAGCCTGGTCGAACGGTTCAGGAGTAGTTGGCGGAAGCGGAATAATACTTTTTTCAGCAGGGGCTATTTCAACTTTGGTCAGCATACCAATAATCGTAAGCTCCGCCTCCAAAGCCCGAAAAGCCGGACTACTGAGTTTGGATTTAAATACTGTTAGAGTTCTCACTCCTGGCGGAAATTCCCCTTCGATAAATCCTGGTTTAAAATTATCCGTCTCTCTAAATTCCGACAAACGATGAAAAATTTAGTCATAATAATCTTCCTCATGGGAATAACTTTTTCTATGAATGCTCAAACTGGAAAATTGGCAACAACCCAAGCTAGTTTGATGGAAAAAAGTGACTCCCAATACACTGCGGGATGGATTTTCCTTGGAACAGGTACTGCTTTAGTCTTGACCTCCTGGGCTTTACCTAATACCTATGATTCTTCTGATGGATCAAGCAACCAAAAATTAATTTCGTTTTTAGGATGGACTGGTGCATTAGCAATAATTACAAGTGTACCTCTATTTCTAAGTGCAGGCCAAAACGCAAGGATGGCAGCAAGGCTCTCGCTTCAAAATCAAACTTTATATCAACCGCTTCCTTTTGGGGAATCTCAAAGATCCATTCCATCTCTCAACCTGAAAATCCCCCTTTGAGGATTTCCAGGCTTCCAACTATTCAAATCATCAAGGACTCATTCTTCCTAAAATTTACTTTTTCAACTTCCCAAAAAGCCAATCATCTGCTTTCTTGCCTTGTTCAGGATAGGTCCAATGTCCTGTTTCAGGAACAACAAAAACTTCTTTGGGAGCCTTCACTTCATTGTATGCAGAATAGAAAGAAGTTGGAGGACAGGTATCGTCATTGAATCCCCAGCTGTAAAACCCGGGAGTCTTTAAGATTCTGGCAAAATTCACTACGTCATAGTAGCCAAGGGTTTCGATGGCTTTTGGATTGTTATAGTAAGTGAGGTTGTTTCCTGCGAAAATATGTGGCCAACCGCCTGCCCTACCGTTAAGATAACCAGTCATATCACTCAGCGCAGGATAAAAAGCTGCCAGATATTTGATTCTTGAATCCAAAGCGGCTGTAGTAATAGACAATGCTCCTCCCTGACTTCCACCCTGAATACCAAGATTCTCTCCGTCATATTGTGGCAAAGAAACCAAAAAGTCAACTGCTCTCACACAACCCAAATACACCCGTTTGTAATAATAAAGGTCTTTATCAGAGATATTGAATGTGGGATATCCGCTCAGTGCACCTGCCGAAAGATTGTTGTACACGTCCAATGGCATATCGATAGGAATTCCGTGGATGCCAATCTGCAAAGTGATCGCTCCTCTCGCTGCTTTACCAATATCGCCGGAATAAGGACGAATCCCTGCCCCAGGAACCAATAAAATTGCAGGAAATTTTCCTGCTCCTTTTGGCACTGTAAGCACTCCGTAAACCCGGCTGTTTTTGATATTTTGAAAATTGACGTGGTAGACATCCACCAGCTCGGTACTCTTTTCAGCCATGTGAATCATTTTCGGGTCCATTGGGATTTTAGCCAATTCAGATTTACCTGCGGTCCAAAAAGCTTCGAAATCCGTCGGCATTTTGACAGTAGGCTTGATGTTTTCTGGTTCGAAAGCGGCAGTACCCAAACCTCTGTATTCCTTCCCGTCTATCGTCGCAAAAACTTCGCATCGCAGGAAACCCGGATTTTTCATCGTAAAACTTGGAACTGTTGCTTTGCCTTCGGAAAGTTGAAGAGGACCTTCTTTAATCGGTTCCATTTTCTCTTCCTTGACCACAAATCTCACATTTTCGACGGCCACAGGCCGGCCGGATTGGGTTACAGAAACAATGAATTCAACCTTCTCTCCTACCTTATATTTCCAGTCCGGCTTATCGGGAGATACTGAGATATCAAGGTATTGCCTTGGAATTTGGGCAATTGCTTCGTGAGAATAACTGACCGCCAAAAAGATAAGCAGCAGAAACAAGTTTTGGATTTTTTGGGCTAATTGGGTCATAGTGATTGATGGAGAATATTTAGTGATTACAAATTATCGCCTCCGTAAGTAACAATACTCCCGGAATTCAAGCTAATTGAATTATTTTCGAATATGGATAGAAGATACTTTCCTCGTCAAATTCGGGATCTTTTACACTTTCTCTAATCTCCAAAGGAAATTCCCATTCCCCTGGCAGCATGAAGAAGCGTATTGTTGAGCCCTATTACATTGTATGCACTGATTGCTTCTTTTATGGAAACTGATGTAAAATCGTTATTTCTCAGGACAACCAGTTGCCCAAACTTCTTCTCCAAAACCAACTCAAATGCTTTCACCCCAAACACAGATGCGATCACCCGGTCATAAGAAACCGGAGTTCCTCCTCTCTGCGTGTGTCCAAGCACAGTCTCCCGGATATCTGCCTCGACCCCTGCATCTTTCAACTGCTGGCTAAGTGTATAAGCTACTCCCCCAAGTCGTACTGCAATCCTTCCTTCCTCACCCTTGGAAGATGTAAAATCCCCCTCTTTGGCATGTGCTCCCTCGGCAATCACAATATTTGCAAAGCCTCTCCCATCAGTATATCGGTTTTTAATTTTTTTGACGATCGCATCCAGGTCGTAGGGGATTTCTGGAATCAAGCAAACTTCCGCACCGCCCGCGATGGCTGTATAGAGTGCAATCCAACCAGCATTTCTGCCCATCACTTCCATGATCATTACCCGGTGATGACTTGTAGCCGTGGTCACCAGTCTGTCAAAGGAATCAGTGGCTGTCTGAACCGCAGTTAGAAAGCCAAATGTAAAATCTGTTGAAGAAAGATCATTGTCGATAGTTTTTGGAACACCCACGACCGGCATGCCTGCCTCCAGCATTGCCTGAGAAATAGCCTGAGATCCATCACCTCCAATATTGATTACTGCATCAAACCCTAATAATTTGATTCTTTCAACCAGCAGGGGAATTCTGTTTACCTCTTTTATACTGCCATCCGGCTGATGCTCGGGAAAATTCAGCGGATTTCCTTTGTTTGTCGTGCCGAGAATGGTCCCTCCCAATACGTGAATCCCAGCAGTAACATGATCATCCAGTTTAATAATTCTGGCAGGCTCTTCCATCAGTCCGTTGAAAGCTTCGAAACTTCCCCAAACCTCCCAATCTTTTTCCGCCGCAGCGCGCTTTACAATTCCGCGGATTACTGCATTCAATCCCGGGCAATCTCCCCCACCAGTTGATACTAATATTTTTTTCATCCTGATTTTCTTTCCCTTTCTAATGTATCTTTTTCTTATTAAAGCAATTTAACCCTAAAGCACTTATTTTTCACTTTCCCTCTTAGTACTAAAAATCACATTCTTCGGGGTGATTTTGTCCTTATTTTTGCAAATGAATTTAAACCCTTAAGCCCATGAAAAGAATAATCCATTTGCTGGCCATTGTACTTGCAGTCCAAAGCTGCAGCCCGAAAACTGAAGTCAAAAGTTCCAGTTCTGAAGCAGAACTAACTCAATCCCAAATTGAAAATCTGGACGCCGCTGCTTTCAAAGCCAAAATAGAAAGCGGAAATGGGATTATTCTCGATGTCCGAACACCGGGAGAAGTAGCCCAGGGATATATCGCAAATGCTGTGATCATCGATATCTACGATCAAAATTTTATCACAGAACTTAATAAGCTGCCAAAGGATAAGGAAGTCTATGTGTATTGTGCCTCCGGTATGAGAAGCGTTCAGGCAGGAGAAATCCTTCTGCAAAATGGTTTCACTCACGTCTACAACTTGAATGAAGGACTGGCAGATTGGCAAAGAAGCGGCTATCCTCTAGTTAAGTAGCTGGACTCAGTCTTTCACAACTGAAACAGACTTCTTTTTACTTCAGCGAAGCAAAAGCCTGATCCAAATCCGCAAGCAAATCATCCAAATGCTCCAGTCCTACGGAAACCCGGATCAGGTTTTTAGGAGTTTTCGAATTTGGCCCCTCCACAGCAGCGCGGCGCTCAATCAAACTTTCCACACCACCCAAACTGGTGGCATTGGAAAAATAATGAAGTTTGGAAATCACTTTATCTGCCTCCTCTGCACCTCCTTTTACTTCAAAGGATAGAATTCCGCTGAATCCGGTCATTTGGGAAGCAGCAATTTCATGTCCCGGATGAGTTTTCAATCCCGGATAATGTACTTTCTCCACTTTTGGATGCTGGAAAAGAAAATTTGCAATTACCATCGCATGCTCGGAATGACCTTTCATTCGATAGGGAAGCGTCTTGATACTTCTACAGAGATAATAGCAATCCATCGGAGACGGCACTGCGCCACCTATTTTCTGGACAGTTTTGATCTTTTCCCAGAAAGTATCTTTTGTTTTGGTAATCAAAGCTCCTCCAATAATATCACTGTGCCCACCAAAAAACTTGGTAGTACTATGCATTACAATATCAGCTCCTAAGTCTATTGGATTCTGAAATACTGGGGTAGCAAAGGTGCTGTCGACCCCAAAAATCGCTCCATGGGCTTTGGCAAGCGCAGCTACTTTTCGAATGTCCGTGATTTTCAAGAGAGGGTTGGAAGGAGTCTCGACCCAGACTAGACGGGTATTGGGTTTAAATGCCTTTTCTACTGCTTCCAAATCCGACATATCTACAAAATCAGCCTCCAGCACCCCCTTGAAAAGCAACAAGATTGAATTCTTCAATCCATGATACATATCGTCAGGAGCGATGATATGCGACCCCGGTTCCAGTGATTGAAAAACAGCGGTTCCTGCGGCATTTCCAGAGGAAAATGCTGCTGCATCTACTCCTTTTTCCAAGGCTGATAACACCTGTTCGAGTGCAAATCGATTGGGGTTATTCAGTCGGCTGTACATCATCGTATCCTGTTGATGAAGAAAAGTAGTACTAAGGGTGATGGGTTGGATGACTGGTTTTTCGGAGTCAGTCACACGATTTCCCCCGTGTATAGCGATGGTTTCGAGTTTCATTCGGGAATTTAATTTTATATTTCGAAGGTAAATAAAAAAGGCTTTCGGTAATCTGAAAGCCTTTTATCAATTATCTGATTCTATCGATAGACCTTACCAACATTTCATCTTTTCGGATGAATCGATTTGCCAACATATTGCAAACCATCGCAATCAGGACTGCCCAGAAGCCTGGCTGATAAGCTCCGTTTGTTTCTGCTCCGATTGCTGTGTTGATTCCATTGGTGGTAAGGAAAATAGCAGCAACCAACACAACCATCACCAGCGAATTGATCATATTGAACATCATTTGTCGGGTACGATTGGCATATTGAAAAATGGAAACCAAAGCCAGCAATCCACCAAAACTTGCCAGTGCGGCGATATACCATTTCGAAGAAGATTGAATGACCTCTCCTGCCGGATTGAGATTACTAAGGGTGAAAGCTGTCAGATTCCAGGAATCTTCAGTCCCTGAACCTGTCAAAGTTTGCTCCCAGATCGGAAGCCCAATTGTAACTCCCATGGCTACCACAACCAAAAACAAAAATATTGTCTGAATTCGCTGGATCATTTCTTTTCAATTTTTCTGCAAATAAAAGCCCTTCACCCATCAATACCAAGGATTGCAGGTTTCTCTCCTTGATTTGACAGGGAATAGTATCTTTGCACCCGTATGATCGAAACCAGGCGATACTTTCTTGAATTGAGCTATAAAGGAACTCAATTTCACGGTTGGCAAATTCAGAAAAATGCCTACACGGTACAGGAATGCCTGGAATCAGCACTTTCTACGTATTTCAAAACACCAGTTTCCGTCATGGGAAGCGGACGTACAGATACGGGAGTTCATGCCAGTATGCAGGTTTGTCATTTTGATTCAGATCAGATTTTTGACAGAGAAAAATTTCTGAAAGCCATCAATGCTATCCTTCCAAAGGATATTTCGATTCATACGATCAGAAATGTGAAGCCTTCTGCCCATGCGAGATTTCATGCATTGGAAAGATCCTATGTGTATCGGATTATTTTCAGGAAAAGCCCATTTCTTGATGAATTGGCTTGGCAATATTTCTTTGATCCAGATGTAGACAAAATGAATCTCGCTGCGAAAGCGTTGCTCAGACACGAGGATTTCGAATCTTTCAGCAAGGTCCACACTGCAGTCAACCACTTTCGTTGTCAAATTAAATATGCCCGTTGGGAACAAAAGGAAGGTGAATTGTTATTTCATATAACTGCCAATCGATTTTTGCGTGGAATGGTACGAACCATCGTGGGAACTCTCCTTGATGTGGGTCTGGGAAGAAAAGGAGTGGATGAAATGGACCTGATTATTGAATCCCGCAACCGATTAAAAGCCGGAAAAGCATCCCCGGCAAAAGGACTCTTTCTGAGTCGAATCGAATACCCAAAAGACATCTATTTAGATTAACATATTTTGAGCTTAGAGAAAGAAAAAGAATCATCCGGCGAAATCGTCGACATCAAAGTACTGAAGCAGCTTTATTCTTTTATAAAGCCCTATAAAGCTCAGTTCTATTTTTTGGTGTTTCTGACAATCGCCATGGCCATTTTGGCTCCAACCAGGCCTTATCTGATCCAAATTGCAATAGATGAGCATGTGACGATCGGAGATCGGGGAGGATTGCTCAAAATCGTGTACATCCTGGTTGGGCTCATGTTCCTGCAAGCCATCGTGCAGTGGGCTCACACCTATTATTCGGGGTGGATTGGTCAGGTGATCATCAAGGATATTCGAGTGAGGCTTTACCAGCATCTCCTTAAGCTCAGACTTAAATTCTTTGACAATACTCCGATTGGAAGACTCGTCACTCGAAATATCTCGGATATCGAAACGCTTGCCGATGTATTCAGTGAAGGACTCGCAGCAATTGTAGGCGATTTACTTCAACTGGTGACGATTCTTGCCGTCATGTTTTACATCGACTGGAAACTCACACTTGTCAGTTTGAGTACGCTTCCGTTGATGATTATCTCCACTTACGTTTTTAAAGAAAAAATCAAAGTCACCTTCAATGATGTGCGCAATGCTGTTTCGAATCTGAATTCGTTCTTGCAGGAACATATCACCGGAATGAATATTGTCCAGATTTTTAATCGGGAGCAGCGGGAGTATGACAAGTTCAAATCAATCAATAAAGAACATGCTGCAGCGCACATTCGCTCAGTGATGTATTACTCCATTTATTTTCCTGTAGCAGAAATTATCCAGGCCATCGGTATTGGTTTGGTTGTTTGGTATGGGGCAGTTGGAGTATTGGGAATGGAATTACAGATAGGGGTTTTGATCTCATTTATCATGTATTTGCAGTTGTTTTTCCGTCCGATTCGAATGATTGCTGACCGTTTCAATACGCTGCAAATGGGCGTGGTGAGTTCCTCTCGAATTTTCAAATTGCTGGACAGCAAAGACAATATTGCCAACGAAGGCAATCATAAACCTGAAAAAATCAAAGGTCACATCCAGCTTCAGAATGTTTGGTTTGCCTATGTAGACGAGGAATATGTGTTGAAAAACATCAATTTCGAAGTACCGCCAGGCCAAACTCTGGCACTTGTCGGAGCCACAGGCGCCGGAAAATCTTCAATCATTAACCTGATTTCCCGCTTTTATGAAATCAATAAAGGAAATATCCTGATTGATGATACAGACATTCGGGAATTTGAATTAGGAACCTTACGGAAGCATATCGGAGTAGTGATGCAGGATGTATTTCTGTTTTCAAATACCATTTACTACAATATCACACTGGGTAATCCGACCATCACGCGCGAGCAAGTATTGGATGCTGCCGAAATGGTCGGCGCGAGAAAGTTCATAGAGCGATTGCCCGGTGGTTTAGATTACAATGTCATGGAGCGCGGAGCTACCCTTTCGGTGGGTCAGCGTCAATTGATTTCTTTTGTGAGAGCGATGGTTTACAATCCTGAAATCATCATTCTTGACGAAGCAACTTCCTCAGTGGATACTGAAACAGAAGAATTGATTCAGGACTCAATCGAGAAAATGATGCGAGGCAGAACTTCGATCGTGATTGCGCACAGACTTTCTACCATTCAAAAAGCTGATAAGATCATCGTGATGAACAAAGGCGAAATCGTGGAAACAGGTACCCATGAAAGCTTGCTTGAGCTTGGGGGATTTTATACGCAGCTTCATCAAATGCAGCTAAAAACGATGGCTATTTAATTACTTATTTGAATATAAACCTCTACGCTCGTGAAATTCAGAATTCTAGCCATGATTTTATTTTTACCTTTTTTGGGATTTGCACAGGAAAGAGGAGTTGGATTACGACTGGGTGAACCAATTTCGATTACCTATAAAGATTTCATTGAAGATTACCTTTCCATTGAAGCTATGATAGGAAGCGGCGGTGTGAATAGCGATAGCTATTATCAGCAGGATTTTGAGAATAATCCTCCTGCTTCAAATGCTTTCTACATTGGTCAAAATACCCAAAAGGGGATTTCCCTTAACCTAAGAGCTGCCTTACATGAAGATTTCACAGAAACGTTTGGTATAGAAATCGGATATCTGCTTGGTTACGCTGGAGCCGGTGTTCAATTCAGGTCTGTCAATGTCACCTATTTTTATGATGTTAATCAAATCGGAACCAACCCAAATCTCACAGAAGAAAGAACAAATATTGATTTTGGACCTGAGGCATTTGCCGGCGGCGAGTATTATTTTGACGAATTACCGATCAGTGTTTTTGCGGAGGTTGGGTTCTTTTTGGAGCTGCTTGACCGGGTAGGTCATATCAAAGGTCAAGGTGGAATTGGGGTCAGATATTTATTTTGAGGATGAGAAAAAAACTTGGATTTCTTGCGATTTTTCTTTTGCTACTAGTAATGGCAGGATATTGGGGCTTTGACAGACTTGGTGGAAATAACCCCATTGAAGTCCGGAAAATAGAATCCAGTCCCGAAAGTCTGGCAGGCAGAACGTATTCGGGAATTCCACAGGACGAGAAACTTGCTCAGATTTTCGAAGAAATGGAAACCCAAAAAGGAGTGCATCCAGGCACTTTTATCCATACCATTTATGAAATTGAGCCTGCCGGAAAGTTGGATACCATGATCGTTTTTGTCGGAATCAATCAAGCTTTGCCGTTGGCGGATTTGGAATTCAAAAAATTCGAAGAGCATTCCTATCTACTCGCCAAAATCACAGGGAGCCGATGGGTGATGCCCGGTCCGGGCAAAGTGAAATCGACTTTGGAAAATTACGCAAAGGAAAATGGCCTGACTCTCAGCGGGGTTTTTACCGACAAAATCATCTCAGAAGAAGAGGTGCATGTGATCGCTCCTATCCGCTGAAACCCCGTTTAGGTTTTTTTAACTAACCTATTTCTTCCACTCTCGTGAAAGGAGTAGTATCTATTTTAATCCCTCTGCTATGAAAAAAATATTCGCCATGTATGGTTTTTTGGGCGTTTTGGTGTTCCAGGCTTGTGAAGGACCTCCCGGCCCTCCCGGGGAAACTGGGGCCGATGGTATTAACATCGTTGCCGAGGTTTTTGAGGTAGAGTTGGATTTTACAGCTCAAAACGATTACTCAGAAGTTTTCAAATTTGAACCAGTTATCATCGAAAGCGATGTTGTCCTGGTATTTATCGAATGGGAAAAAGAGGGAACTTCTCCAATTTGGAGAGCACTTCCTCAGACCGTTTTCTTTGATCAAGGTGTATTGATTTACAATTATGATTTCTCCAGAAAGGATTTCAGATTATTTCTGGATGGACCGATGGATTACGCAACATTAGGACCTGAATGGAAAATGGACCAGGTGTTCCGGGTAATCGTAATTCCTGGTGATTATGGTTCTTCAAGATTAGACTTGACCAACTACGATGCTGTCACACAACTTTTGGGATTGAAGGATGAAGATTTCAAACGAATCGAATTAAAGAAAAAGAACTAATTATTACTGTCTAAGCCAACTAATTACCACAGAACAGGATCGGTGCTTTGCATGGGTCCTGTTTTTTTGCGTCATGATTTTTTCCTTTAAAATTTAATTCGACGCTTATCTTTGCGCCATGCAATTACAAAATGACCTTCTGCTTCGCGCCGCCAAAGGTGAGAAAACTGAACGAACCCCTGTTTGGTTGATGAGACAAGCCGGTAGAATTTTGCCTGAATACAGAAAAGTAAGAGATAGTGTCAGCGGTTTCATAGAATTGGCCCAGACTCCGGAACTTGCAGCCGAGGTTACGATTCAGCCAGTGGATATTCTTGGCGTGGATGCAGCAATTATTTTTTCAGACATTTTAGTAATCCCCGAGGCTATGGGATTACCATACGAAATGGTCGAGAAGCGAGGACCTTGGTTCCCAAATACTGTTAGAACTGAGTTAGAACTTAAAAAACTCAGAATTTCAGACGGAGAAAATGACCTTCGCTATGTGATCGATGCGATCAAAATCGTGAAAAAGGAATTGAATGGAAGTGTTCCATTGATTGGCTTTGCCGGTGCACCCTGGACGATTTTCGCATACATGGTGGAAGGATCCGGTAGCAAGACTTTCTCCAAAGCAAGGGAAATGCTCTATACTGAGCCTTTATTTTCTCATAAATTGCTGCAAATGATTACTGACAGCACGATCAATTACCTGAAAGCTCAGATTCGGGCAGGAGCTGACTTGGTACAGATTTTTGACAGCTGGGCAGGAATTTTGGGACCAAAGCAATACCAGGAATTTTCCCTGAAATATATTTCTCAGATCTGCGACGCGATCACGGAAGCGCCAATGACTGTTTTCGCCAAAGGCGCTTTCTTTGCCCGCGAAGAAATGGGACAACTCAACTGCGAAACAATCGGGCTGGACTGGAATATGGGAATTACCGAATCAAGAAAATTGATTGGCCCAACTAAAACTCTTCAGGGAAATCTGGACCCGGCAGCACTATATGGAAATGCGGATCAGGTGAGAAAAGCAACAATTGAAATGATGGAGGAGTTTCGGGGAACCAGACATATTGCCAATTTGGGACATGGCGTCTATCCTGACATCCATCCTGAGATGGTCAAGGTCTTTATTCAGACCGTGAAAGAATTTAAGTAAATAAAAAAGGAGCTTTCATGCTCCTTTTTTATTTACAAAATGAGTTGAATTTAGGATTTCAAAATGATTTGATCTCCGATCCTGATTTTTCCTGATTCCAATGCCACCATGTTTTGGGCAAAGTAGACCTTGTTACCGATGGTTCGATATCTGGCTAATGTCCTCAAAGGCTCTTTTCCTTGGAAGCCAGTTTCCTGATCAATCGTGGTCAGCACACAGCGGGCACAAGGCTTTACAACCTGAAATTCTACATCGCCGATTTTGATCCTTTTCCAGGAATCCTCTGCAAATGGCGGGCCTCCGGAAAAGACAATATTTGGTCGAAAGCGATCCATTGGAGCGGAGTTTTCCAATCGTGCATTCAGGTCATTTAAGGATTCCTGACCTAAAATCAGATAAGGCATTCCGTCTGCAAAGCTTACTGATTCCTTATTTACTGCATATTTAGGACTTACTTTTCTATGAGTTGATTCAGGCATTTTCACTAAGTGACAAGTCACTCCAAGTTTTTCGCTAAACCAATTATCCAGCCTCGGATCAACGATTTTTGCGATCACTCGGTCATCCCAGATTTCTACTTCGATCTCCTGATCGGATATTTGATGATAAGGTATATGAAGCTTATCATCAGGATTTCTTTTGGCAAAAACCACCAAATCCGTCTCTCCCAATTGAACTTGCAAAAGCGCCATTTGAGTATGAGTTCGCTGGGTCAAAAAAACTCCTTTGGAATCCACCAGCATCCATCTTCGGTCAAATTGGAAGCCTCTTTCTTCAACTTTTGCTTCTTCCAGACGGATTCCGCCTAAAGATTTGATGGGGTAAATAAATAAATCCTGAATTATAAAATCCTCATTCATCTCCTAAAAATAGCCTTCTCAGGACAACTTCACACCTTCCGCGTCAGAAATAAAATCAATTGTAAAGCGAAGAACCTCAGAAGGGACTGATTCGAGGTGGCGATTGATCACAATGACGCAGATCGCCAAAAGGATCACTGCAAGCCATTTGCATCGTTCGGAATTTGCACATTTTAAAAAGTCTCTCATCTCAGGAATATAGATGCATAGTCGTGAGGAGAGGTTGCAAAGAACTCCTTTTTTTTTGAAAAAAACCTGTCAGAAAGTGATGCCCAAAATCCTACGAAGGTGACAATTAGGGGTCAAATCGAAGAAAACTTTGTCCACTTGGCTGACAATCTGACACAAAGAAGCCTGAATTAACCGATGGCACAAGCCTTGAATAGAGGGTCTTGTATTCAAATCCGCAACTAAATAAAATTCTATAATCATGGGAAAAATCATCGGCATTGACTTGGGCACAACCAACTCCTGCGTAGCCGTTATGGAGGGTAACGAACCTGTAGTCATCCAAAACAGCGAAGGAAGAAGAACCACTCCATCAATTGTGGCTTTTCTTGACAACGGAAACGGTGAAAGAAAAGTAGGTGATCCGGCTAAGCGCCAGGCTATTACCAACCCGACAAATACCATTTCCTCAGTAAAAAGATTTATGGGAAAGCGTTTCTCTGAAGTTTCTGATGAGAAAAAACATGCTACCTACAAAGTAGATCAAGGACCAAATGACACTGTAGTAGTGCGAATTGGTGACAGATCTTATACTCCTCAGGAGCTTTCTGCAATGATTCTTCAGAAAATGAAGACTACAGCGGAGGATTTCCTGGGTCAGGCGGTTACTGAAGCAGTGATCACAGTTCCTGCTTATTTCAACGATGCAGAGCGTCAGGCTACAAAAGAAGCCGGACAAATCGCAGGTCTTGAAGTGAAGCGTATCATCAACGAACCAACCGCAGCTGCATTGGCATATGGTATGGACAAGAAAAATCAGGATATGAAAATCGCGGTGTTTGACCTTGGCGGTGGAACATTCGATATCTCTGTTCTGGAATTAGGTGATGGTGTATTCGAAGTAAAATCTACCAACGGTGATGTACACCTGGGTGGTGACGACTTTGATCAGGTAATCATCAACTGGCTTGCAGAAGAATTCCAATCAGAAGAGCAAATTGACCTGAGAAAGGATGCAATGGCACTTCAGAGATTAAAAGAAGCTGCTGAAAAAGCAAAAATCGAATTATCCAGTACTACTACGTCTGAGATCAATTTGCCATACATCATGCCGGTTAACGGAATTCCTAAACACTTAGTGAAATCATTAACACGTTCAAAATTTGAACAAATGGCTGATGGTTTGATCAAAAGAACAATAGATCCTTGTAAATCAGCATTAAAGAATGCGGG
>VFKK01000336.1 GCA_009885605.1 Cyclobacteriaceae bacterium
AGCAGGAAAGACCAATTATTGATGTAAAAAGAATCTAGGCGAACTCTGGAGCGGATCTGATGCTGGTTTTCTATTTCTCCTCTGAAACCTCTCACTTGCGCTAATCCAGTTATTCCAGGACGTATTTTATGACGAGAATTATATCGCTCTATCTGAGTTTTAAAAGTCTGATTCATCGGTATGGTATGTGGTCTTGGACCTACAATAGACATATCTCCCATGAGTACGTTCAGAAATTGAGGCATTTCGTCAAGTGAAGAATTCCTCAGGAAAGATCCTGTTTTGGTCACTCTTGGATCATTTTTGGTTGCTTGCTTGACATCCGCATAGTCATTTGGAGTCATTGAGCGGAACTTAAGGCAATTAAATTCTTTGTTGTTGATTCCATTCCTTTTTTGGATGAAAAACACAGGCCCTTTGGATTCCAACTTGATCAATATCCCTACTAAAGGAATCAGCCAGGATAGGATAAAGATGGTGACAAGGCTCGCAAACACAATGTCAAAAGCTCGCTTCACTATTCCGTTTAATGCATTGTCCAGCGGAATTTCATTGACGTTGATGACAAAGAAATCTCCATATCGGGAAAATGAAAGGTTCTTCTCGAGTTGCAAACTTCCCCCTGGAATCATTTTGACTTTGATGTAATTTTCGTCGGCAAAGTCAATTATCTTTTTCACGAGAGCAGGCTCAAGGTGCTCATGGATATAGATAATGTCCAAATCAAGATTATGTGCATCCTCAAAGAACTGGGGTATATTACCTCTTGTCTGACTGCAGTCAGCCTGGTCGTCAAAGTATCCTAGAAAGTTGATTCCGAAATCTTTTCTGATTCGGAATACATCCGCAAGCCTTGGGCTTGTGCCTCCTTTACCGACAATAACGGCGTTTCTGTAGTTATTGCCCTGAGCACGATATCTTTTGAGAATTATCTGAACAGTCACTCGGAAAATCCCCATCAAAACCAACATTCCAAATCCAAGCGCTAATACTGGAATAATTTGAAGAGAAGGGGTATGAAGGGGAATCCATAAAATCGCTGTAAGCCCGGTAAACCAGAGTACTGTTCCGATTAAATGTTTAAAGGTAGTTTCGTATTCGTCGGTACGTCCAATCTTATGATCTTTTCGAAGAGTGGAAACTAGTAGCCAAACGATCGAAAGGGGAAGAAAAGCCGCAAAATCAATTTCAGTGAAGAATCCTGCTCGTTGAAGAAGGAAATTGATGGTAAGCAAAGAAATGACTGAAGCAAAAAAGTCAGACGCTGAAAACAGCCAGGGAAAATAATTATCAAATCTTCTCTTCATAAAAGTGCAAAAGCAAACAATGCATTCAATCTTTCAAAAACCAAGCTAGATTTGTATGGCTTGAATTTGAATAGACTTGAAATCAAAATTAAGAAAAGAATCCTCAAGCCTTCTTACTTTTGAATTTATTTTACTGAAAAGCCTGACCGGCCTATAATGAGTTTCATTACTGATTTATTTGCTTCCTCCGACAATCCCAAATCCTTGGGTGCTAAGTTTAGAAACCAGCGCCTTCATGATTTTGAGGATTTATTTTTCAAAAATTTTTCCCCTGACCAACCTCTCCGTATTCTAGATGTCGGGGGCACCGCCTATTTCTGGGAGAAAAGTTCCTTACCAAAACTCAGAAAAATTGAAATCGTTCTCCTCAATCTTCAAGAAGAGGAAATCAATTCTCCGACAATTCGAAGTGTAGCCGGAAATGGTATTTCCATGCCGGAATTTGCTGACAAAAGCTTTGACCTGGTCTTTTCAAATTCTGTAATTGAACATGTCTACACGCTGGAAAATCAGAAAAATATGGCTGATGAAATCATCCGCGTGGGGAAAAAATATTTCATTCAGACACCAAATCGGACCTTCCCTATTGAAGCACATTATGCGCTTCCTTATGCTCAATACATGCCTAAAAAGTTTATTTATTTTTTATTGACCCAGACTAAACTGAGTCGTCTGAATAAATGGAAACCTGCAGATGCTCAACAATATCTGGACGAAATACAACTTTTGGATGAAGCGCAACTCAGGCAATTATTCCCCCATGCTGAGATTTATCGGGAAAAAGTTCTCGGTTTTGTCAAGTCAATTTCCGCCCACAACCTCAGTTAATCAGTCGCAAATTGCAATCGGACCAGATTCGCATAGAATCCGTCCTCTTTTGCCAATAAGTCCAGATGATGACCCTGCTCTACGATCTCGCCATCTTTCAATACATAGATCCGATCCACTTTTCGGATTGTTGCTAATCTGTGTGCAATGATGATGGTGGTCCGGCCTTTCATCAGTTCGTCCAAAGCCTCCTGAACCAACGCCTCAGATTCTGCATCGAGTGAAGATGTGGCTTCGTCCAAAATCAAAATCGACGGATCTTTCAATATCGCCCTTGCTATGGCTACCCGTTGTCTTTGTCCTCCGGAAAGTTTCACTCCGCGCTCCCCAACCAGTGTATCCAGTCCTTCGGGAAACTTGCTGATAAACTGCCATGCATTCGCTTTTTTGGCGGCGAGGATCAGTTCTTCCTCTGTTGCTGTTGGCTTCGCGTACGCAATGTTCTCACGGATCGATCCCCCAAAAAGTAATACTTCCTGTGGCACCATTCCTATGTGGCTTCGAAGAATATGCAAGTCCCAGTTTTTCAATTCCTTGTCGTCGACCAGAATCCTGCCTTTTTCCAACTCATAAAACCGAAGCAACAACTGGATAATTGTTGATTTTCCTGCCCCTGAATGACCTGCAAGAGCAACTTTCTCTCCCGGCTGAACTTCGAAAGAAACACTTTTCAGCACTTCAGCTTCCGGACGAGTCGGATATTGGAAGCGAACATTTTCAAATTTGATCTTTCCCAGAAAATCTTCCTCTATCATTCCCTTGGTAGATTCAGGCTCTTCTTCCAGAATTTCCAAAACACGTTCTGATGAACCGATCGCTTTCTGTACCTGACCGTAAATATCTCCCAAACCAGCAATCGAGCCTCCGATGAAGGTGGTGTAAAGCACGAAAGAAACCAGATCTCCCACACTCATTTCACCCGAACTTACCAAGCTTGCACCGTACCACATCACGGCGACTATGCCTCCAAAAAGAGCGAAAATGATAAATGAGATAAAAGCCCCGCGATATTTAGCTCCTCTGAGCGCTACTTCTACTACGCGGTTTAGTCCGCTTCCGTATCGCGCTGACTCGTAGGCTTCACCGACAAAGGATTTCACCGTAGAGATGGATTGAAGTGTCTCCTCCACAATCACATTGGCCGCAGCCAATTCGTCCTGAGTTTTTTTCGACAGTTTCCGGATAAATTTGCCAAACACCATCGCTATTCCCACCAGAACGGGAAAAGTCAACAGCATGAAAAAAGTCAATCTTGGGGTAGTAACGAGCAAAAAAGCAACACCTGCGACAAGTGTTATTACCTGTCTGAAAAGTTCAGCCAAGGTGACTGAAAAGGTATCCTGAAGTAAACTTACGTCTGAAGTAATTCGGCTAATGAGTTCTCCTGTTCTTCTTTTATCGAAGAACGTCATCGGCAACCTCACCATTCTTGAATACAAGGCAAGCCGGATATCTCGCATCGAACGCTCCGAAACCAGCGAAAAGAGCCAAACCCGGAAAAATGAAAAGACGCTTTGTACGGCCAAAATCCCAATCAACATCAAGGCGATGGTATTAATATCAGATACAATCCACTCTGTCCCCTGAGCTGCATCGATAAGCTTGCCTGCTACAAAAGGAAAAAAAAGTAAGGTCAGGGAAGAAAAAAGCAGGAAAACCAAACCGGTAACAAACAGGCTTTGGTAAGGCTTTATAAATCTAAAAATGCTGGTGATTTTACTTAAATTCTGCTTGTTCAACTTCCGCTTTTCATTCTCTTCCAGAGCAGTTCCTCGTTGTTTTGTCATTAGGTCTTTAGGGTAATAGAGGGGGTAAAAGTACTATTTTTGAATGGATTTCTGGCAGAAATACACGTGGCAAATGGAATAGGCCCCGAATAGATTCATTCCAATTTCTTCCGCTAGTTGATCAATTTGTCTTTCAATAATTCACCCAAAGCCGCTGAGTGCTTAAATCCATGGCCGGAGCAAGCAGAGACCATTAAAACTTCCTCTATACCCCGAAGAGGCCTGATTACAAATTTAGCGTCTTCTGTTACCGTGTAAAAACAAACCGTTGACTTCAAAATATTCGGTTTCAAACCCGAAATCTTTCCTTTTATTTTTTCTTCCCAAAACTGCTTTTTCTCCTCCGAACTTACCTCCCGATCCAATTCCCGCGGATGGGAAGTTTCAATAAATGACTCGGTAGCCATTTTCACTGTCTTACCATCCAACGACGGGAAACCGTAGATAAAATCCTCCGGTGCCGGCCCAAATCCCCACATAAAAACCGGGTAATCTTTCCAGTCATCGGAGCTCGTTTCCACCCAGTGCAAAACTTGACGACAGATTTTGAATTCCTTCTTATCAGATTCAGTCAAAAAGTCTTTCACCCATCCGCCTGCTGAAACAAGGACTCGTTCTGCCGTGATTTCTTTTCCTTCCAAAATCAACTTTACTCCTCCACCTTGAGTCTTTTTAATCTCCAAAACCGGAGAATTGGTAAGGATTTCTGCACCATTTTCTTTGGCAAAATTAAGCTGAGTTTCGATGGCAAGTTCCGGTTTCAAATAACCAGCTTCCAACTCGTAATACCCTTTTCCCGATTCCGGCAACTCAAAATGTGAATACCTTTTTTTCAGTTGAGCCGAATCAAATACTTCATATCTGACATCAAATTGCTTTGCATAAGAAACAGTCCTTTCGAAGAATCCATCAGCTCCGTGTTTTCCCCAAGGCTGGATTCCGGAGTCCATCAAAATCCCCCCAACCGGAAAGTAGATTTGATTTCCGGTTTTGGCCTCCAGATCTTTCCAAATCTCGTGAGACCGACGCGCTAAACTTACGTATTCGGCACCTTCTCCGACTGCAAGACGAGTGATTCTGGTCTCCCCATGAGAAGATCCCATGGTATGAGGCGGATCAAAACGATCTATTCCCAGTACTTTTTTCCCTGTTTCGGAAAGCTGATAAAGGGCTGCTGCGCCCACCGCACCTAAACCGACTACGACTACATCATAATGATTCATCCGGGAAATTATGTAATTGGAGCAAGTAGTCAAAAGAGCAATCAGGAATTGATTAATCCCTAACCTCATCGTCAATAGAGAAATCGTGATTTGAGATAAACCAAAAAAATATCCTTCTTCAAAATTTAATGAGGGACATAACTTTAATTTCTAATTGTGCAAAAGCTCTACTTCTTGCCCATTTGAGCATCAATCAACTCACGCTTCATTTTGCGCTCGCGCTCCAGAGTATTTTTCCGGTGCTGCTCAAATTCTTCCTGAACCTCACTCAGATCTTTCTGAGCTTTCCGCACTTTGCTGAAACTTCGGGCATATTGAAAAGAGAAAAAGGCCAGAGCTCCAGCAAGCGCTGCAACCAGTAACCACATGAAACCTGAGTAAACTGCCTTGTCAATGCCAATTCCCAAAAAGCTAAAATTATCTTTTGCTGCAATTGCCTCTTCTTTTTCAACTACCGCCTGAGCCAACTCTCCTTTTATTATACCTACCGAATCCAATTTTGCAGCCATTTCAGCTTTCAAGCTTGAAACCTCTCCTCGCATGGTTTTCATAGAGTCAAGCACGTTGGCCTTGATCTGGTCAAGATTTGTTCGTTTTACAACCTTGTGTTCCTGAAAACTATTTGAAATACTGTAGAGATAATCGAACTGACTGTCGATGGTTCCGGACCTCAAGGAACCTTTACTTGCAGTGGTGTCCTGAGCCAAAACTGAATTTATACTGCCTGCAAAAATAAATAGAATCAGGCCAAGTGTCAACTTTCTCATCTTTGGGTATTTTATATACAAGTTACAGCGAATCTGTACAAATTTCAATAAGCATGCCCTTTTCCAAAAATCCGGGAAATGTAGTTAAGCTATAATCAGAATTTGAACCCCGGAAAATTCAGATTGGCTTTCAATGATTTGTAATTCAAGCTCCAATCGGTTTTCCCTACTTGAAAACAGGAAGATTTAGAAAAGTATTTTCCAATTGAAAGCATTCGGATCATAAAAATTCAAATTTAACAAAGGCGTGAAAAGGGTGTTTTGAAGATTAGAAATATGAAAATCTTGCAATCAATTTTTAAACAAGGATTATTCTCTGACTCTTGAATGGAATGAATAAGGAACTTAAATTTAACGAACCCGTTTCCTCAAGCGTGAAAAAAAACATCTTCTTTTTTCTGATACTTTTCTCCATTTCATTCCTATGCCTGGCACAGGACCCCATTCCGGCTGCCCAACGGTTTGATAAAGCACTGGAAGCCATGGAAGATCAGGAAAATGGAAAGGCTTTCATGCTTTTTAATTCCTGGCTGATGGATCATCCCGGAGATACGGAAGCATATTGGTACCGGGCCGTTTTGCTTGAAGAATTTGAGCAATATGAAACGGCACTAGCCGATTACAATATCCTGTTGGAAATGAATCCAGATCGCGCGGAAGCTCTGATGGCACGCGGAAGAGTCAGATACCGACTCGGCCAATATGAAAAAGCTAAGGAGGATTTCCGGGCATTTTTAATAGCTCCTACCGGAGAAACCACTCAAATCATTTATCGAAAATCTGCCACAGGAGGTGGAGTTTCTCAAATTCTCACAGCTCAGACAGAGAATCCGTCTCAGGCATATTATCATTTAGGATTGTGCAGCATTGCACTGGAGGAAAATGAAGAGGCTATTTCTTTTCTGGATTCCGCCATCAATTATAACCCCGAAGAAGCGGATTTTTATGTGGAAAAAGGGAAAGCACAAGCTCAAATGGGGGAGAATGATCTGGCACTGGAATCCTACGAACGGGCATTGGAATTGAATCCGGATCATTTTTTGGCTATCCAGCGAATTGCTTTTCTTTCTCAAAACGATCATAAAGCAGCTTTGGAGGAATTAACCAGAGCGATCATGGAATCTGCTCCCGGAAATCCTGACCCCTTCAAGCAAAGAGGTTATTTCCGATTGATGAATTCAGATTCTGAAGGCGCCATAGCGGATTTCACCGAAGTCCTTTTGCTCGACCCTGCAGACATCGAAACCTGGTATTACCGTGGGAAAGCAAATGCTTCCCTTAAGAATTGGGATAATGCCGAAACCGATTATTCCAATAGCATGGAAATCGGAGGTCCAAATGCCGAGGTGTTTTTGGCAAGAGGTCAGGCAAGGTACATTTCCAAAAAACTGGATGCTGCCTTTGCCGACTTTACCATGGCGATTTTTCACGATCAGGAAAACCCCTCCGGATATTACCACCGTGGAATCACGCTCCAGAGAATGGGAAACGTAACGGAGGCATGTCCTGATCTTCTGAAAGCAAAAGAAATGGGAATGGAAGAAGCTGCAACTGTCTGGGAGGCAGTCTGCGGAAAAAGGAATTAAAGTTCCTTTACGGTATCCACTTGGGAAGCGATCCAGGCCGGTCTCCAGGATGCCACCATCGTAATAGCTATCACAGCCATACTTATCCAAAGAAAGTCTGTCCAGATGATTTTGACAGGATAGGCATCTACTACGGCGGAAGAAATCCCAAGAGAGACAAGGCCAAAAATCTCCTGCATCCAACAAACGAAATATCCCAGAATGAGCCCGATGACGGCTCCGCTAAAAGCGATTAATGCACCTTGTTTCAGGAAAATACTTCGAATCAATCGATCAGGCGCTCCCATTGCCTTGAGCACTGCGATATCTTTCTTTTTTTCGATGGCTAGCATACTCAGGGAAAAGAAGATGTTGAAGGAAGCAATCGCCAGAATAAATGTCAGGGTAAGAAATACGAAAAGCTTTTCCAGTTTGACGGTTCGAAGCAATCCGGCATGTTGTTCGTCCGTGTTCTTGACCAAAAACTTTGATCCTAAATGCGCTTTCAAAGTTGATTGTACCTCTCGGATTGACATACCATCTTCCACTTTTACCTCCAATGAAGTCCGCTTGTTTCCATAATTCAAAAGATCTCGGGTAAACGCGAGCGGAGCAATCACATACTCATCGTCAAACTGCCGTTCGATACTGAAGAAGGCCACAGGATCGAGAATCCCGGAAGCATAAAGTTGTGTCGGATCGATGGAGGCTGCGCTCCTTGGTGCTTTTGGATAAAAGACTTTCAGGGGAACATTGACATCCTCCAGGTTTACAGAAAGAAAAAACCCAACTCCTCTTCCCAGAATAGCAGCCGGACGAAGCTCAGTTCCAAGCGTGGTATCTCCCCAAAAATAGCCTTTTGAAAACCTCCCCTGATCGAGAAAATTGTCCGAAACTACTTTGATCCGCGCCACCATTTGGTTGCCGTTGTAGTCCAACAGGGCATTATCCTCTATTACTTCTGTGAGAATGGCAACACCTTCCAGATTTCGGATGCTATCCAACCATTCCTCATTGGTCAGAAAACTTTTACCCTCCACTACTTCGATCTTCAACTCCGCGTCAAAACTGGCAAAAAGGCTTTTGATCAAATCCTCGAGACCATTGAATACCGACATGACAATCACCAAAGCCATCGTACCGACTGCAACTCCAATCATGGAGATGGTAGACAGCACAGCGATGAAGTTTCGCTTCTTCTTACTGCGAAAATATCTTGCCGCTATGAAATAACTGAGATTCAAGAAGCCTGGCTGTTAATCATCGGTTTCCTCTTCGTTTTCATCTTCAAGCGGGGCAGGGGGAATATGAAGGTCAGAAATGACTTTGTCCATATGCTGTGCATAAGAAGCGGAATCATCCGGAAAAAATGCCAGTTCGGGGATGATCCGAACAGATTTCCCAATCCGTTTGGCAAGTTGGTGCCTGATATCTTTTTTATGCTCGTTGATCAAGTCATAGGTTTGCTTTGGATCCGCGAGCAAGAAACTTAGGTAAACTTTTGCAAATCCCATATCCGGACTTACCAAAACACGGGTAATCGTCACCATTGCGCGACCGATCAGGTGTTTTGATTCTTTTTGAAAAATATCTCCGAGCTCCTTCTGGAGCATTTTAGCGTGTTTTTGCTGTCTTTTACTTTCCATGACAAGTATTTGTGGTACAAATTTAGCGAAATAGTTGGGCATGCTTTAATTTCGGGCAAAACCAACCTCTCTCAATCTCCAATTCCCTTGCTCAGCTTTTTCAAAGTCAATGATCCTTTCAGATTAATCGGTGTCGGGCTATTCGCTCTGATTCTGACTTTAGTCTATTTGCTTTGGAATCCTTTTCCGTTGACTAACCCTCAATTGATCTGGATGGTTCTGGGAGAAAGACTTTCTGAAGGACATTTCCTTTATCTCGATGTCATCGACGATACAGGACCACTTTCCGCAGCATTTTTCGCAATTGTTGATTTTCTATTCGGGAGAAATAAGCTGGCTTATGAACTCATAGGCCGTACTTTAATCCTCATTCAGGTGATTTACTGGAACACCATTCTGATTAAATACCGGGTATTTGATGATAATACGTACCTGCCCGCAATCATTATGCTGGCCTTGTTTCATATTTCATTTGACTTGTTGAGCCTTTCGCCGACTTTGTTGGGCAGCACATTTTTGATTTTAGCGTTAGGTCAGCTTTTCTCTCAGACTGTCCTTCAAAAAGAAACAAGTGAATCCACTTTATTGATCGGACTCTATGCAGGTCTGGCTACTGGGTTCAACCCTAATTATATCCTCTTTTTGCCTTACATGATATTCACAGGCATCGCAATCAGCGGGTTTTCTTTCCGACAATTGATGCTTTCATTGGTTGGATATTTCTTACCGATTTTGCTCATCTCAGTCTATTATTTTTGGAATGACGGCCTGGAAGCAGCATTTGATATCTGGCCCTTGATTTTTCAGTCTGACAAGTATCAGTTTCAATCGTACACCAGCTGGTTGATCTTGGGAGCTTTCCCCATTCTGCTGGCGTTAGTTGGATATTTTCTGAGCGCCATTCTTCGCGGATCCACCATCAATCAGCAAAAGCAGCGACAGTTGATTATCATTTGGATCTTCTTTTCGGCCGCGGAATTCTTTCTGATCAAACGCCAAGCTTCTTATCAATTGGTCATTTTCATTCCGGGATTGACGTATCTGATTACTCAGTTTTTCCTGAACATGGGCCGGGGAATGCTCGCAAAACTCAGCTTTTTTATCCTGATTATTGGTTTGCCCGGATTCGCCTTTTGGTACTGGCATGGAACTGTGGAAACACATTCGGACTATTTCGTAAAGGATTCTGCCCCTATTGAATACCCAGGAAGCGTCATGATTTTAGGAGAAGATATTTCTCCTTACCTCCATTCTGCAATGAGTGGTCCTTTCCTTAATTACAAGCTCAGCAAGCTTTATCTGGAAAGAAAAAGAGATCTTCCTGAGCGCGCGAAATTGTTTCAGTTGCTTCAAATGGAAAAGGCGGATGTCGTATTGGATCAGGATGGTGTCTTTGGTAAACTTCTTCAGGATTATCCAGAACTCAGCAAGGAGTATGACAGGCCAGAGCCAGGGGTTTTCTTGTTGAAATAGGTCAGAATTTAAATCGCTGACAGTCAACAGACCACTGCATGAAAATCTGAACTTCAATGCTTGTTAAGTTGGGAGGAGAAAAAAATTGGAAACTCATTTAGGAAAATAACTATCTCGAAAACTAAAGCCTTAACAAATTTTTGTTCTTTCATGATCAAGCTCAATAAAGTCCATCATATTGCAATAATTTGCAGCGATTACGAGGTTTCAAAAGCGTTCTATACCAAGATTCTTGGGCTTAAAATCGAGCAGGAGATTTTTCGAACAGAACGAAAATCCTACAAAGCTGATCTCTCTCTGAACGGAAATTACATCCTTGAATTGTTTTCTTTTCCCTCTCCGCCACCCAGGCCTTCACGACCGGAAGCCACCGGCCTCAGGCATTTAGCATTTGAAGTGGGTGAAATCGAAAAGGAAGTAGAGGAATTGAGCAAACTCGGGATAAAAGCTGAACCTATCAGAATAGATGAATCAACAGGTAAGAAGTTTACTTTTTTCTCTGATCCGGATGACCTGCCGATCGAGTTTTACGAGAAATGAAATTGGCTTATAATCTGAAGCCTTAATTTATTTTTTAGCAAGAATTTGCCTTGCAATTTGCCCAATCTCAATCCTGATTGTGTTTGGAGATTTTTATCTCTATCTTTTTAAATGTTGCCCCTTGGAATTTGAATTTTCAATTCCGAAAGGTCAATCCTGAATCCACAGACCTATGAAACCAACAAACAGACGATCATTCCTGAAAGCCGCCACTCTGCCTTTTGGAGTTGGATTGGGGCTTTTACCTTTTTCAGAAAACCTTCAAGCAGAAACTTTGAGAAATCCTCTCGCTACCAATTCAAAAATCAAACTCAGCCTGAATGCCTGGTCGTATAATGTGCCGCTCTACAAGCATATGAAAGAGGAAGCCGGAGGAATGAGTTTGTTTGACATGCTGGAGGAATGTGCCCGGCTGGGATTTGATGCGGTGGATCCGACGGGTTATTTTTTCCCGGGATTTCCGGAAGTGCCAGAAACCAAATTAATCAACGAATTCAAGCGTCGGGCTTTCCAACTCGGTTTGGATATCAGCGGAACAGGAATCCGAAATGATTTTGCACAAGCAGACAAGACAAAAAGAGCTGCTGATGTAGTAATTGCCAAACGCTGGATCGAAGTGGCCGCGGAAATGGGAGCTCCGGTATTACGGGTTTTCGCAGGAGTCCAACCTAAAGATCATACTTGGGATGAAACAGCAGTATGGATGACAGAGGCTTTGGCTGAAGTAGCCGAGCACGGATCTAAATTCGGTGTGATCGTCGGTGTTCAAAATCATGGAGATATGCTTAAGAGTGCAGATGAGGTAATCAAAATCCTTGAAATGGTCAAATCAGACTGGTTGGGAACAATTGTAGATACCGGCTTTTTCCTGACTCCTGATCCTTATGCCGACATCGCGAGAGTGATCCCCTACGCTGTCAACTGGCAGGTGAAGGAATTGCTGAGTGACCGAAAGGGTGGAAAAATTGACATGGCGAAGTTGGTTGGAATCATCCGGGCCTCGAATTATCGGGGCTATGTACCAATCGAAACTCTCCCCGAGCCTGGAAAAGATGCGGAATATGATGCCTACAAAAAAGTGCCTGAGTTATTGGATTCTTTAAAAAAAGGGCTTGGAATGAATCCTTAAGTAGTAGGAATCTTGGGTTCAAAGATTCCTACTAGCTCTCAGTTCATGGAAAATACACCAGCATTCGCAGACCAATTCTGACTTGTTCCTCCTGTCCCACTCCAAGTGGTCAGATCGAAGGTGTTTGATCCTAACTGGGTACCAGGAACTATGTATGCTCCTACGGCCTGCCCAATGTTATTCCAGGTAAGGGCTTTTCTAGATAGGCAAACTTCAGGTTGGCCTCCATTGCTTTTCAGAAAGTACGCTTTCCCGGCCCCATATACTTTGGAAGAACCATCACTTTCAACCAACACCACTGTCGCTTCATCAACCCCGATACCTTTTACCTGAATGGAGCTGAGTCCAAAATCTTTTACCAGCCTCGCCATAAAAGTGAAATGCCTTCCCTGTCTGGTTCGCTCCCCATAATGGGAATCCGTAATTACATTATTCAGATAATCAACGGATAAAAAATCATTGCCTCCGAGGCCTGCCATATTTTTATGATAAGGATTGGAAAGTGCCTCGGTAGATAATAAAGATCCCGCTGTGGATCCATAATAATGGCTTCCTAGAATTGCCAATCCTGCACTGGTTCCTCCAATTGGCACCTTTCTAATATTTACCGCATCATTTATTGCAGCTTCCAGCTTGGTATCTTTCCAGTAATTGAGGTAAGCAGATTGGTCTCCACCAGCAATAAATATTGCCTCGGCATTTTGCACTATGGAAAGCGTCGTAGCGTGATCTGCTTGAGCTCTTGACGTAATAAGGAGGGTTCGCACAGAGTTGACTCCCCCAACTGTAGTGTAGACATAGGAATTATAGCCATCGGCTCCCGAGGATCTGAGCACTACAAAATCCCCACCACCAGACTTCGCTACCAAAAATTTAAATGCCGCCATTTCTGCAGGCGTATCCGATTCTGCTCCCCCTATTAAAGCTATTCCGGCAGTTGTAGATCTGCTCACATCGGCTGGACCTCCTGTTAGGAATACTATGGGTTCGCCCGTGGTGCCTCCACCTCCCGGTTTGGCTTGTTCGGTGATTTTTCGGGATCCTTCATCAAAAGATTCCAAATTGAAATTTAAAAATTCCTCTCTGCAGGAAACCAGCAAAAGTCCAATTAAAAGAAATGGAAGAATAGTTTTCATGACGCCACGGTTGAAATGATGAATCTTAGAAATGCTATAATTTATAAACAATCACCAACATTTTTACCTAAAACTTCCAACTTATCTATACCATTTCACTTTTATAAAAATTGGTAAGGAAACAATTTTAGAAACTCAGGATTAGAATATATCGATTCGACTGAAGTTTGGAAAATACCGGAAACCTCCCCAAAAAAAGGGGCTTGAGTGGTTGAGAATTAAAGAAAAACCTCGGAGGAAAGTATAATAATTTTAGAGTCGAATTCGTGGTCTGCTTTCCTTCTCAAGGAAGGTTTGAAATTTAGGATGAGGAATTTGATTTTTGAATATGGTATTTTAGTTAGATCAAAGAATTCTAATTCAAAGGATGAGTCAGGTATTAAAATCTCTAATTATTTTGCTCCTGGTTTTAGTAGTCAGGCAACTTTCTCCCAAAAACAAAAATCCTAAGATCTATCTCAGGGCTTCTTATCTTTTATTTTATTGATTAAGAACAAGCGATTTTATTAACACGATTTTGGTGTCTTCCTCCCTCAAAATCTGTATTCAGGAACGTCTGGGCCATTTTTTCTGCCACCTCATACGAGACAAATCGTGCAGGGATGGCAAGCACATTCGCATTGTTGTGCTGACGTGCCAGGGCTGCCAATTCCTCATTCCAGCAAAGTGCTGCACGGATTCCCTGATGCTTATTTGCAGTAATGGCAACTCCGTTACCACTTCCGCAAATCACGATGCCAAGTTCAAATTCAGCATTTTCCACAGCTGAACTCAAAGGATGCACAAAGTCAGGATAATCGACCGAGGATTCTGAAAAAGGCCCGAAGTCTTTTATTTCAAAACCCAATCCTTCCAGCTTTTGGATCAGTTTACCTTTGTATTCAAATCCTGCATGATCACCGCCGATCGCTATTTTCTTTGCCATAATGAATTATTTATTCTTTTTCTTCCTCTTCTTCCTCCAAATCTTCGGCAGCCTTTTTTACAGCTTTTTCTTTTTCCAATCGCTTTGCAATCTGGATTCCTGCTTCATACAATACCATAATCGGCATTGCGATCAAAACCTGACTGACCACATCTGGAGGAGTAATAATTGCGGAAACGATCAAAATAATCACAATGGCATGTCTCCGATACGCAATCAACATTCCCGAAGTAACCAGGCCAGATTTGGAGAGGAAATATACCACAACCGGCAACTGAAACATGATAGCAGAAGCCAGCACAAGCATGGTCAGTGTCGAGATGTAGGACGAAATGTCAAATTCATTGACGATCGAAGGATCAAGCTGATAGTTAGCCAGGAAGTTGATCGACATGGGCGCGAGGACAAAATATCCAAAGCTGGCACCCAAAAAGAACAAGAAACTTACGAAAAAGACAGCTCCACGAGCAGCATTCTTCTCCTTATCATATAATCCCGGACTAATAAACCTCCAAACTTCCCAGAAGAGGTAAGGAAAAGCCACCACAAATCCTACTACAAGACTTGAAGTCATGTGCATGGAAAACTGGCTGGTCATCTCCCTGCTTTGAAGGGTAAAAGGCAACTTATCAATACAGAGTGCTGCAATTCCCAGAAAATTCCCGAGATCGCAAAACAGTCGATACGTGATGAAATCAACCTTAGAAGGCCCAAGGATAATCACTCCAAAAACGATGTTTTTGGCCAGAAATGCAATGATTGTAAGAACAAGTATTGCAGATATGGCCCTTAAAATATGCCAACGCAATGCTTCCAAATGGTCAAGAAAGGACATGCCTCCCTCTTCTTCTTCCTCTTTAAATTGATCTAACGCCACGTTGGGGGATTTGAATTTTAGTACAAAGGAAATTCGACCATCCAGGTATTGACTTGAGCGCGGATATTTTGCAATTCCGCTTCCTGATCATGGTTTTTCAAAGCGCGGTCTATCAGGTGCACGATCTTTATCATATCGGCTTCCTTCAATCCACGTGTAGTCACTGCTGCAGTACCAACTCGCATGCCTGAAGTCACAAAAGGTGACTTGGTATCGAATGGAACCATATTTTTATTGATTGTAATATCCACTTTGCCAAGTGTCTCTTCAGCGATCTTACCTGTCAGGTCTTTATTTCGAAGGTCAATTAGCATAAGATGGTTGTCTGTTCCTCCGGAAATAATCCGGTAACCAAGACTTACGAACTCATGGGCCATTACGGATGCATTCTTTTTTACCTGAACGACATAATGCATGTATTCGTCCGAAAGTGCTTCTTGGAAAGCAATCGCTTTCGCAGCAATAATATGCTCCAAAGGACCACCCTGAGTTCCCGGGAAAACTCCCATATCCAACAGGGAAGACATTTTTCTGATTTCTCCTTTTGGAGTAGTAAGTCCGAATGGATTGTCGAAATCTTCTCTCATCATGATCAAACCACCTCTAGGACCTCTGAGAGTTTTATGAGTTGTAGTGGTCACGATATGACAATATTCAAGCGGATCATTGAGCAGGCCTCTGGCAATCAATCCTGAAGGGTGAGAAATATCTGCAAGTAAAAGTGCGCCTACCTGATCTGCGATGTCTCTGAGTCTCTCATAATCCCAATCCCGGCTATAAGCGGATGCTCCACAAATCAACATTTTTGGATTTACTTCCAATGCCTTAGCTTCTACTTTATCATAATCAATCAATCCTGTGGATTCTTCCACACCATAGAAATTTGCCTGATAAAGTTTGCCGGAGAAATTCACGGGAGATCCATGAGTCAGGTGACCTCCATGAGACAGATCAAAGCCCAAAATAGCATCTCCTGGTTTCAGACAAGCAAGCATTACGGCTGCGTTAGCCTGAGCACCTGAGTGCGGCTGCACATTTGCCCAGCCAGCTCCAAAAAGTTCTTTTGCTCGATCGATCGCTAATTGCTCTATTTCATCCACTACCTCGCAGCCACCATAATAGCGCTTACCCGGAAGTCCTTCAGCATATTTATTGGTTAAAACACTCCCCGCAGCTTCCATTACTTGTTTGCTGGTGAAGTTTTCGGAGGCAATCAGCTCGATGCCTCTCTTTTGTCTGTCTTCTTCTTGCGCGATGAGGTCGAAAATAACCGAATCTCTTTTCATAATCAGGGGTTTGAGAACTACCTATTGAGGGTTTTGCCGGGTTTCCCCAGCTGAAAACGAGGTCAAAAATAGACTTAAACTCCCGATTATCCAATCCAAAAAAGTGTTTGAGCAAAGAATGCTGGATACCTGCGGTTGATTTCCTAATTTGGATACATGTTTGATTTCAAATTCCGCCCGGGCCTGTATTTCATTGGGGATGTTACCTCCATATTATTGGTAAAACTCCACTATCCCGAGAGCAAATGGGGGGAGCAAATAAGCATTTATGCTCATTCGCTGGACACCAAAATTAATTTCGAAGCAGTGGATTTCTACGGAAATGAGTACATGCTCTATCCTTCCAGTGCTGTAGAACCTTTATCAATGGAGGAACTGATCAATATGCTGGAAGGAATGCAAATCAATCTTGACCACCCGGAGGGAAATATGGTCATGACGCTGGATGGATTCCCAGAAGCAAAAAGCCAATTCTATCCTCAACTTCATGATTACTATCAAGAGAAAAGAAAAAGCCTTGGGTTGGATTAAAAATCAAAAACAGGATTGCATCCATGAAGTTCGGAGGATCTGAGCCAGTGTTCATACGTTTCAAATCTCAGACAGTCGCTTAGTTCCATTCCCTGAAAAATGATTTTCTTGAATAAGTAAACAGGTAACCAGGATTTCAACTTATTTGCCTGCTCGGAGGATAGCTGTGAAACTTGTATCCATTTCTCACGCTCAATAAAAATTGGTATCAGCTTAGTCATTTCTTTCTCAAAAGATGAAACAAAAATAAGCTGACATTCAACCAGATACAATTTTATCAAATTAATTCTCTGTTAAGAAAAAAATAGACCTTACTCAATGTTGACATGCTCGGAGCGCTGATCGCTGTTGTCTTTCTCATATCCGGACTGATTTTTCAGCGATTGCCAGGCTTTCCTTTGGAAAAAGCCACTCTTTGGATCAATCGATATTTACTTTACCTCGTCCTTCCGGCCCTGGCCTTACTCCATATTCCACAGATCAAACCCGGTTTAGATTTGTTGGTTCCGATTTCAGCCGCCTGGTTCACTTTTTTCATGTCCTGGGTGATTTTTGGAATGATGGGTCGATTCCTTCATTGGAACAAAGGGACCACCGGTTGTCTGGTCATTGTTTCCGGACTGGCAAATACCTCTTTTCTGGGTTTCCCTGTCTTGGAGGCACTTTATGGAAAGCAGTCTTTATCTGTCGCTTTACTGATGGACCAAGGGGGGTCTTTTCTTTTGGTCTCTTCGCTCGCAATAATCGTTGGCTCGATCTACAGTCATAAAGAGGGAACCCTCAGCTCCATTCCGCTCAAGATCCTTAGTTTTCCTCCTTTCATATTTCTTCTCGGCACAATTTTGATGAGTATTTTGGGGTGGAAAACCCCTGAGATTATGCTTCCGTTCCTGTCTGGAATTGGAAAAACTATGGCGCCTATGGCTCTTTTGGCGCTTGGAGTTAAGTTTTCTCTGGACACGGAAGCATTGACCTCCCGATTCTATTGGATGAGTATTGGATACCGGCTGATTCTTGCTCCTGCATTGGTTTGGCTTATCTACCGCAATTTTCTTCCAGAAGCTGAGTTAACTTTTAAAGTTACCGTCTTGGAAAGCGGAATGGCACCCATGATTACAGGGTCGATCGTCGCAATCCAATATGGACTTCAACCCAAACTCGCCACCCTACTGGCAAGTCTTGGAATCCCGATCTCTTTTGTGAGTATTTTCCTTTGGTATCTCTTCTTAGGCTGATTTCAAGACCAGATCCTAATCAGTTCAGTAAGGAATTCAACATGAATATGGGAATTAGTAGCAACAATATTTCTTCCAAAAATATAATCTCCCCCTCCGGCAAAATCAGTAACTGTTCCTCCTGCTTCCTGCACGATTAAAGCCCCTGCAGCCACATCATAGGAATTGAGGTTGTATTCAAAATAGCCCTCGATTCTTCCGGAAGCTACATAGCAAAGGTCAACTGCGGCACTCCCAAGCCTTCTGAGCCCGTGAGTGGAACGCATCAAAAATTTGAGTGCTTCCAAATATTTATCAATCTGCTCAAAGTTGTAATATGGAAATCCCGTCGCAATGAGGGATGCTGCCAGAGTCTCCGCCTGACTTGCACGAATCGGAGTGTCATTGCAAAATGCTCCACCTCCTTTCATGGCATAAAAACATTCGTGGCGATTCACTTCATAGACCACACCTAAAACTACCTCCTCGTACTCCATCAAAGCAATGCTTACAGAATAGACTGGAAGTCCATGGATGAAATTGGTTGTACCATCCAACGGATCAATTACCCAGTTGAATTGTTCCTGACGGGTAGTGTTTGTTCCTTCTTCTGTAATAAAACCTGCTTCAGGAAAAATCACACTCAATCGATCCACAATCTGTTTCTCTGCCTCTTTATCCACATACGAAACAAGATCATTAAATCCTTTGTGCTCTACAGTCTTGAGATTGAAGCCCTGTCTTTCCTTTCGAATAAAGGAACCTACTTCTTTGGCTATTTCTTGGGTCTTTTCGAGAAACAAGCCAAGTTTTTCATTGGATATCATAAAATAAGGCAAAAGGGTTAATTAAGCTTTGGGATTTTTTCCGGCCAATACGAGAACGATTTCTCCTTTTGTCGGATGCGTCTGGTAATATTCTACCAATTCAGAAAGAGTACCTCTGACGTTTTCCTCATGAATCTTTGTAAGTTCTCTGGAAACACAAGCCTGTCTATCGGGACCAAAAGACTCTGAGAATTGCTCGAGCGTCTTCATGAGGCGATGCGTAGATTCATAGAAGATCATGGTTCGGGTTTCCTCAAGCAAGGATTCAATTCTAGTTTTTCTTCCTTTTTTATGGGGAAGAAATCCTTCAAAAATAAATCGGTCATTGGGCAGGCCGCTATTGATCAAAGCGGGAACGAATGCAGTGGGTCCGGGAAGACATTGAACGTCCAAACCTGCAGCAAGTACTTCCCTTACCAACAGAAACCCTGGGTCTGAAATTGCGGGTGTGCCAGCGTCGCTTATTAAGGCAAAGACTTCTCCTTTTTTCATCCGGTCCACCAGCTTTTGCACAGCTTTATGCTCATTAAAAATATGGTAGCTCTGAAGTGGCCGGGAAATCTCGAGATGTTTGAGCAGGATTCCGCTCGTACGCGTATCCTCAGCCAATATCACATCCGCACTTTTGAGAATTTCTAACGCTCTAAGCGTAATGTCTTTGAGGTTCCCAATAGGAGTGGGAACCAAATAAAGGTTGATAGGATGGTCAATCATTAATCGATGGAATCAATCGCTTTAGCAAGTTTACGATCTTTTGCAGTCACTGTGTTGCCCTTATC
>VFKK01000346.1 GCA_009885605.1 Cyclobacteriaceae bacterium
CAGGACCTATCTTGATATCTACCGGCCTGAACCACGGATCTTCGCTTACCAAAAAGTCCTTTTCAAGTTTAGCCTGCGGAGTAGATCCATGGTAAGTCACCGTATTTCTGCTCACCCGGGATGCGACCACATCGCCGGAGTAGAAGCTGTTTCGGTATTCTTCCGGGAATGCAGAGCCATTATAATAGGCAAGTCCCGAAAGTGCCGTGGAGCCAATTTGATAATCCATCATTTGAGGGCCAAAACCAAGACCCGGAGTCTTCTTACCAAAGTGAGGATAATCCCCCTGATTGATAGTCTGGTAAATGGGCATAGAATGGCAGTCGGCAGAATAAAGATACCCCAAATCATCCATCGCAAAACCAAACGGGTTAACCCGTCCATAGGTGGTTTGCTCAACTCTGCTGCCATCTATCCTGAACCGGAACGTATTTCCTGAAGTCATGTGGATGGAGTCTTTATCTGCACCGGAAACATTCGATGTATTTCGGAATCCATGAGAAGAATATATCCAACCATCTGTACCCCTGAAAAAGTTGTTGATCATGCCATGCGTGTCCTCATGCCCGAATGGACCAACCAGCACTCTTTTTTCATCGTATTGATCATCTCCATCTTTATCCTCGAAGAAATAAATATTGGGAATGCTGTAAGCAACAGCGCCACCTTTGACCGGCATTATGCCAATGGGAATGTTCAAATCACTCGCAAAATCAGTGAATTTGTCAGCAGTTCCGTCTCCGTCGGTATCTTCCAAAATGGTAATCTTATCCTGACCAGATCCGGTTGAGGCTTCGTTTGGATATTCGATTGAGTGTGTCACCCATAACCTTCCCTTGTCGTCAAACTCCATGTTGATCGGCTTGGTGATATCCGGCTCCGACGCATAAAGGTTGATTTCGAAGCCTGGAGGAAGATGGAAGCCTGCCAATTCCTGCTCCGGAGTTTGGAAATCTGTGACTCTGATATGGTCTTTAAAGAGCTCCGGATTAATGAAAGAATCCGGATCATAGTTGTCTGCTTTTTCAGTCTGATCGCATGAGGCCAATAAAATGACACAAAGCAAAAATGGAAGGGTTGCCTTCATAAATGGAAGTAGGTTAAGCAGGGTTTTGCAAATTTCCCGTATCGCCACGACCTCCAGACAGGAAATTTTAGAGAAAGTATTTTTTATGGAGGAATTATCCAAATTCCAGCTCGTTTTCAAATGAATCAAACATAAAATTCAGTTTGGTAAAATTTTATATGGCAGAGTAGCTGCTTTTAAAAACTGATTGGTAATTCTAACCATCCTGAAAAGCGTTCCAATTGGGTCTTCTTAAAGGAAATCAAACAACAACTTTTCGCAGAGAGGAAAAGAGAGGGGGCCACATTTATAACTGATTTTCAACTATCCGAAAAAAAAAATGGTAAATCATCACTTGTGGAAACCATTGCGCAGTGTTAGGGCTTTTCTATTCAAGTTTCTTAGTAATTTCCCGCATGAAAAAGACGCTTACCATTTTCTGCTTGTTGTTCAGTTTTGGGCTTCAAGCCCAAATCCAACTCAGAATACTCGATTCTTCCAATCTCACACCGCTTGAAAATGTCCGGATTAGAATTTCCGGAGGAAAAATTCTTTTGAGTGATTCCGAAGGCAAAATCTCAGTCGATTCCAACACTTCACTCCTCATTCAATTTTCCCGGGAAGGCTATGAAAATCTCCAAAAGGAATTTGCTCCAGGAGCTGAACAGGAAGTGCTTTTGGTTTCAAAAATTGTCAATCTCTCCGCTGTGACTGTTTCCTCTTTCGAAAGCGAAAGGCCACTTTTACAGCAATCAGCCTCCATCAGTTTAGTAGGCGAGCGCGATTTCAACAGATTCAATGAAACATCAATCGTCAATTCTTTCAATACCAAACCGGGAATCAGAATCGAGGAGCGGGCTCCGGCAAGCTATCGAATTTCGATACGGGGAAGTTCTCTTCGATCTCCTTTCGGAGTGCGGAATGTGAAAGTCTACTGGAATGAGGCTCCCTTTACTTCACCTGATGGAACCACTCCTTTGAACTTGCTTGATCTGACTAACATCCGAACTGCCGAAGTGATCAAAGGTCCATCGGGCAGTATTTACGGTGCTGGCAACGGTGGAACAATTTCACTGAACAGCAAAGCAAACCCGCAAGGCGGAAGAGTTTCTGCAGACTTTATGGCGGGAGATTTTGGGCTGAGCCGATACAGACTGGGAATATCTCAGCAAGTGGGCAAAGGCAGTTTTGATGCATCTTTTGTAAGCCAAAAATCAGAAGGTTACCGAGATCATTCGGCAGTAGATCGTCAGGTTTTCCAATTGGGAAGCTATTTCCCTGTCTCAGAAAAGCAGGAAATCCGAACCCAACTCCTGATTTCAGATTTGGATTACCAGATCCCCGGTGGGCTGAATGAAGCACAAGTAAAGAAAGATCCAACCCAGGCAAGACCGGGTTCTGTCAATCAAAACAGTTCGATTTCCCAGCAATCGGTGTTTGCTTCAATCGGGCAATTGTATCGCTTTTCTCCCAAAACAAGCAATAACACCACTGTATATGTTCAGACAAATGACTTCGAAAACCCTTTCATTTTGGATTACAAGAAGGAATTGGGATTCGGAATTGGCGGAAGAACACGATTCACACATGATGGAGAATTGGCCGGAAAAGCACTTCGCCTGACTGCAGGTGGAGAATATCAAACCAGTTTGACGAATGCCCAGAATTTCGGCAACAAGGCGGGCGTAGCAGACACGATTCGATTCGCTGACAAACTTCGAGCTACTCAGGCATTTTTATTCCAGCAAGTTGAGTGGGAATTGACAGAAAAGTTGCTTTTCACTCTAGGCCTGAGCGAAAACTTCTCCAGCTTTGAGATCGACCGACAAGTGGATGCGAGAGGTGGTAAAACAGGCCTTCAAACCCGGGAATTTGATCCAATCGTGATTCCGAGGTTTGCCTTGAATTACCAATTCAATCCAAACTCTTCAGTATTCGGAAGTGTGAGCAGCGGATTTTCTCCGCCTACCATCGATGAGGTACGCACAAATGAGGGAAGTCTCAACCTCGATCTGGAAGCCGAGCGGGGGGTGAATTATGAAATAGGTTATCGAATGGGCAAAAACCGATTCAATGCAGATGTCACCGCTTTCTATTTCAAACTTGATGAGACGATCACCACTTTTACTAATGAGCAGGGTGTGGTCTTATTCAGAAATGCAGGCTCGACAGATCAGAAAGGAATTGAAGCAGCTTTAGATTATGCTTTTGTGAAAAATACCTCAGGCTTGATCCGGGATTTGAGTTTGGGTACAGCCATCACGATATATGATTTTAAGTTTAAGGACTACAAAAAGCAGGACAACGATTTTTCCGGAAATGCACTGACCGGAGTTCCACCGCAGACTTTTGTCACGCGATTGGACTTGAGGACCGGTCCCGGATTTTACCTGAATCTCACACATCAGTACGTCGATGAAATCCCATTAAATGATGCCAACACCGTTTATCAGGACGCTTATAATCTCGTCAACCTGAGAATCGGCTGGTCCAAGTGGATTGCAGGAAACTGGGAGCTGGAAGCTTTTGGAGGTGTGGACAATCTTTTGGATGAAGCCTATTCCCTCGGCAATGACCTGAATGCTTTTGCAGGAAGATTTTATCAGCCTGCTGCTACGAAGAATTTTTATGGGGGAGTTAAGGTGGGGTTTAATTA
>VFKK01000156.1 GCA_009885605.1 Cyclobacteriaceae bacterium
GCACCCCCTCGTGAAAACACCATCGGGATTCTTGCCCAAGCCATCGTGGACCTGGAAAACAACCAGTTACCCTATAAACTAGTCCCGCCGATTGATTCTCAGCTTGAGTACATGGGTCCGGAACTTCCTTTTTTGACCCGGATCGCCTTTGCCAATCCCTGGCTTTTCAAAAAGCAACTTTTGGAAGGCTTAAACGCCCATACCACAACTGCACCGACGATTATCGATGGAGGAGTCAAAAACAATGTAATTCCTACGGTCGCTGAGGCCACGATCAATTTCAGAATCCTTCCCGGGGAAACTATCGAATCGGTACAGGCGCATATTGAAAGTATTGTTTCGGATAAGGTTCGTGTGGAGCCCGTTGGGTTTCTGACCAATCCTTCCCCTGTTTCCAGCGTAGATTCTGAATCCTATAAAACCCTGGAAAAAACTATCCGGGGACTATATCCAGGCACTGTGGTTGTTCCAGGCTTGGTTGGTGGCGGTACGGATGGACGCTATTTCTACGATATTGCTGAGGATGTCTACCGCTTCTATCCGATGCGAATCACTCCAGAATCCATGACCCGCTTCCATGGAATCGATGAAAAAATCAGCAAGGATAATTACCTGGAAATCCTCGAATTCAGCTACCATCTGATCAAGAATTTTAATTAATTCTATGAAATTTTCCCTTCAAAAAACAACAAAGCCCGATCATACCTGATTGGGCATTTTTTTTTGGAAAACACCATATCCTCGGGTATTGTCTGGGAAATGAATTTGAGGAAGAGTATCGAAAGAGCACTGAACCCGTGGACAAACGTATCATCCGGGAAAGTCAAAACTTGCCCTGGATCAATCCTCCATTGGATAGTCTGGAAGTGTTGCGATCTAAATTCAAAACTCCGTCATGAAGAATTCGATATCAGCAGACGAACGAATTGCAAAAATGCCCTTTGCCTCGGTCTATCCACACTACGTGGCCAAAGTGGAAAAGAAAGGCCGAACGATAGACGAGTTACATCAAGTGATCTCTTGGCTGACTCCCCAAACTACCCCACCTTAAAGGTTCAACCGAACTAATCCAGCCTAATCCATCAGATCTTAAACCCAGGGAGGTATCTTTCATTTTTTAGACTTTTCCAAGATAAAATTCTGTCTTGGTCGGCTTATCCAGAATTTGTTTCTTTAAATCAATCGATTATATTAGGAAAGCCTTTTATTAGTTGTTTTCCCAACCTTCTTAAAGTACTAATCCCATGTCAAAACTTTCCTTTTTAACAGTCTTGGTTTTTTTTCTGATCACCTCTTGTCAAAAACCAGCCGATAACATAGTAGAAAATTTAGCTGCTGCTAATGATGCCCCCATTTCAGAAGCGGTATTAAAACTCGGAGAACAGACCTACACCACGGTCTGCGCTGCTTGCCATACAGAAGCTAACGCAAATCTTGCCCCAGCTAAAGGCCTATTAGCAGGAATGTCTCCCCATGCGATCTTGGCAGCACTTAACGTCGGCAAGATGAGAGTGCAGGCAGAGCAGTTGAGCCCGGAAGAGCGGGAGGCAGTGGCACAGTATCTGACGAATCGGAAATTAATAGAAGTAGTAATTCCCGAATCTGCCTACACAGCCTTCGAGATTTCAGAGGAGGATATCAATGCCGAATTCAATTATTCAGGTTGGGGTGGTAACATGGAAGGCACAGGTTTTCGATCCGTTGCTCAGGCAGGAATCACCCCTGAAAACGTTTCGTCTCTGGAGCTACAATGGAGTTTTGCTTTTCCAAATGCAAACGTAGTACGAAGCAAACCAGCCATCATTGGAGATTGGATGATTGTTGGCAGTCAGTTTGGAGAAGTTTATGCCCTGAATCGCCATACCGGTCAAATCGGATGGATGTTTCAAGCTGATGCTGCAATACGTGGAGCGATTTTCTATACTGCAGAAGGAGAAGCACTCACTGCATACTTTGCCGACTATGCGACCAACGTCTATTCCATTGACATCAGAACAGGGGAGTTAAACTGGAAAAAAAGAGCCGGTCATCACCCGCTTTCTTCAGTCACTGGCTCTGTTGTGGTCTATAATGATATCGTTTATGTCCCTATTTCTTCTTTTGAAGTAGTCTCTGCTCAAGACCCGAATTATGAATGCTGTACTTCCTCCGGCGGGGTGACCGCCCTGAATGCAACTACCGGAGATGAAATCTGGAAGCATAAAGTAGTGTCTGAGGAAGCTAAGGTTTCTGGAAAAAAAGAGAATGGAACCTCATTTTATGGGCCTGCTGGCGCTCCTGTATGGGCAAGCCCGACCGTCGATACGAAAAGAGGATTATTATTAATTGGAACGGGTGAAAATTACACTTATCCCCCTACCAATACGAGTGACGCGATTCAGGCACTGGACCTGAAAACAGGAAAATTAAAATGGAATTGGCAGGCAACTAAAAATGATACCTGGAATCTGGCTTGTCCCGGAAATCCGAATTGCCCAACCCCAACTGGACCTGATGTCGATTTCGGTATGGCGCCAATCTTGGTTTATGACAAAGTAAACAAAAGAGACATCCTCGTGGTGGGACAGAAATCGGGTGTAGTCCATGCGCTACTTCCTGAAACCGGAAAAGTAATCTGGCAAACCCGAATCGGAAAAGGCGGGGCTCTCGGAGGCATACACTGGGGATTGGCTACAGATGGGGACTTTGTCTATGCCGCCAACGCGGACAATGTTAATGGACTGGATCCGAGTGATTCAACCCTCGTGCCTACACCTGGAATTTATGCACTCAATTTGCAAACGGGCAAGAAAATATGGAGCGTATCCCCTCCACCTTGTGACCCAGCTACCCGTGAAAACTGTCAGCAATCCAACTCCTCTGCACCAACTGTCATTCCAGGAATCGTCTTCGAAGGAGACCTCAATGGATTCGTTCGGGCTTATTCCACCAAAGATGGATCCGTCTTATGGGAGTTTGACACCGTCAGAGAATATGAAACCGTAAATGGACAAAAAGGCAAAGGCGGATCGATTGATGGCCCATCACCTGTAGCCGCAGATGGCATGCTCTACGTCAATTCCGGCTATGGGATGTTTGGAGAAATGCCCGGGAATGTTTTGCTGGCTTTCAAGGTGAAAAGTGAATGATTGGAACAGCCTTACTCCTCAGCTATCTTTCCCAAAAAAACCAGCGCCAGAATCAGCGCTGGTTTTTTTAGCAAGGAAGTTTCTCCCATGATTTTTCTTCTGCCAGAAATCTAATTTCTATTTCACTTTTTTACCTAAATTCAGTTTTCCACCCACCTTCCTTTTATGAAAAAAATCATCCTTAGCCTGCTCTTTATTCTTGCTGTGCTTGGCGGCTTTGTGCTCTACGTCTTTTCCACCACCGGCTACTTTCGTGACATAGAGGCGAGTAATTCCTTTGGTCCGGTTCACCAGACAATCTCTTTGCCGGGTGTGGAAGATATAGCTTTAGCCCGGGCCGACAGCTTGCTGGTTCTGTCAGTCGATGATCGCGCTGCGAGAAGAGACGGAAAAGAAGGGCTTCACGGACTTTATTTGGTGGACTTGCGCGATGAAAATTTCACTTCTGTCTCTCTCACTGACGAGATTGATTTTCCGTTTTTTCCACACGGAATCAGCATGTACCAATTGGATTCTGCGAAATATGCGTTGATGGCGATCAATCACGTGAATGGAAAGCACACCGTAGAATCTTTTATTTTGGAAGGAAAAAAACTCACGCATCTCAAAACCATAAAAGGCACACTTCTCATCAGTCCAAACGATCTGGTGATGATGAATGCCGAGGCTTTTTATTACAGCAATGATCATGGCTACACCTCCAAACTTGGTGTTTTTGCAGAAAATTACCTGGGAGTAAAGGCTTCAAATGTGGGCTATTTCGATGGGACCTCTTTTCGGATTGTCGCTGAGGACATTGCCTATGCAAATGGAATTCAATACGATTTTGAGAAAAATCTGCTTTACGTAGCTTCCCCTCGAGGATTTTTGGTTCGCGTTTTTGAAGTATTACTCACCGGAGATTTGAATCTGATTGAGGACATCGATGTAGCAACCGGTGTAGACAATATTGAGCTGGATGAGTCAGGAAAGATTTGGATTGGGTGCCATCCTAACCTGATGACATTCTCAGCATACGCCGCAGGGAAGAAAGAAATTGCTCCGTCGGAAGTGATCACGATTGAGTATCAAAAAGGCGAAGTTGCTAAAATCGAATCTGTGTGGGTAGATTCCGGAGAAACCATGTCCGCCTCAACCGTCGCCGTTCCTTTTGGAGATTACCTGTTCATCGGTAATGTGATGGATCAAAAAGCACTTGTTTTAAAAAAATAAAGGGCCAAATCCTGAAGACCTGGCCCTTTTTTGTTATCCTATTTTCTTGCCGTTATTTTTCAAAATCGCGACAAGGATCAGGATGAAAACAGCAGCTCCTGCAGCTACTAAAAGCCACGTTTGCTCGTACCACATTGGCTCCGGGCTCAAGTCGATTTTAATATCAAGACCTTTGTCCTGAGCAAATGCTCCCTGGACTAGTAACAATGCCAACAGAAATAATGGCAGTACGTTGGCAATCAATTTATATGGCTTCTTCATAGCTGTGTGAGTTTTTAATTAGTTAAATCTGATGTTGTAAGTCATTGCAATACCGATGCTCTGGATGTCAATGGTAGTTTCTGGTCTGAAAATGTGGTTGTAATAAGCAAATACGTTCCAGTTGTAGTTATGATAACCTAACTGAGGCCTTACATAAGCTCCACCTTTATTTTCTGATTCAATCCCTGTAAGGAATGTGTAACCCAAATCGGTTCCCACAAACAAACCTTCCGGTTGAGGATAATATCTGAACATCAAACCCAATGGAATGGCGCCAAATCCGTCATTCAATCCCTGGTACGCAGGTGCTTCTGATTTTTTGAAGTAGTTAGAATAACCGGTAGCTATTCCAAATCCGAAGTTGTCTGTTCTCATCAGTTGTGCAGCAAGATCAAGTCCGAAAATAAACGAGGAGTAATCAGCCGTAGGTCCGGCAGGTGCTGCGATTAGCAATCCAGCTTTCAACCAAGAGTTTTTCTCGTTGATATCTTCCAGACCACGCTCAGTTTGAGCGAAAGTTGCTACGCCACATAGTAGCATTGCAAGAGTAAAGTAAATTTTTTTCATGTTTTCTAATTTTGATACCAATATCCAAAGGCAGTGCCTTTTTAGTTCAAAAATCTAAAATATCGGACTATGATATTGATTTATAATGGATTACACGATTTATAATCAAACTTTTTTCATTATAAAAGTGAAAACTAATCTCTAAAAAAGCAGCTTTTCCCCTCAGTTTGGGGAAGTATTTGCCTGAAAAATAGAATATTTTCTATTTCCGAAATTCTCTTGGCGTAGTTCCAAGAATAGACTTGAATGCCCGATTGAAATAAGAAAGATTCTCAAATCCAACCCTGAAAGCTATCGTGGAAATACTCAAATCAGTCTCCAGAAGTAGTTTTTGAGCTTCATTGATTCGAAGTTGCTGCAGGTATTGGGTGAATGTCTTGCGGGTTCGCAGCTTGAAAAATCTGCAAAATGCCTCTTTGCTCATATTCGCTTTATTTGCTGCTTCCTGAAGGGAAATCGGCCGGTTTCGTTCTCTGAGCAGAAATTGGATGACCTGATCCATCCGGTTTCCGTCCCGCTCCGAAAGTGAAAGATGAATGGGGTTTTGATTAAGAGTCTGGAGTTCGGCGGCATCATTTTGCACCAAAGCCAATAATTGAAAGGCCATTTGCAAGCGATTCAATCCTGAACTTTGACCAAAATATTCGAAAATCCGGATAACTTTTTCCCGGCTTTCTCCCAAAACCCGGAAGCAAGTCCCTGTTCGATCGTGAAATTTTTTAAGTTCCTGCAAATCTTCAATCTCTTCCAAAGCATGACCCAGCGCCTGAAAATCAAAGAATACAGTCTTTCCGAAGGAAGTTAAATCCGGCTTCCCTTCAAAGTATTCCGGGTCACTTCGAAACACATGCGGGACATTTTCCCCGACCAAAAAAACATCCCCCGATTGAAATCTTCCGACATAATCCCCGCTGAGAAACTGCCCTTTCCCCTCTCCGATCATCGTCAATTGCCATTGAGGATGCTGATGAAGTTTGTCATAGAAATGGTTTCCCCGATCCTCCTGGTAGCGTACAAATTCTTTTTGTGACTTGGGAATCTGAAAGGAAATAACTTTGGCCATGCCTAAAAATAATAGCTGATTGGAGCATTCCAAGTATATGGTATTGATTTATTATCAATATTGTATTAGTTAAAATTAATCCAGTGGGAGAAAGAGACTTTTGGACAAGCTAGTTTTGAAATAAAAAAGCTATGAAATCAAGCACGCCTGGAACGTCACACCCTGAGATGATTATCAGCGATGCGAGATTCTCCCGAAGAAAAATCGGGACAGGCTATCTGAAAACTTAAAAAAAATATAAAGAGATGAATTGGAAAGGTGTATTTCCCGCAGTCACAACCAAGTTTCATGCAGATGGTAGTCTGGACATGGACTTATTTTTCAAAAATCTGGACTTCCAGCTTGCTTCGGGAGTTCACGGAATCATCCTCGGCGGCACGCTTGGCGAAAGCAGCGCCCTGACTCAGGAAGAAAAAATCACCCTCACCAGAGACACCGTGAAACATGTGGCGGGGAAAGTTCCTGTAATTCTCAATATTGCCGAAGGTGCGACTCAGGACGCACTATTCTGGGCGAAGAAAGCTGAGGAACTTGGAGCATCCGGTTTGATGATCCTCCCTCCGATGCGGTATGCCGCTGATGCCCGCGAAGTAGTCACTTATTTCAAAACGGTGGCAAACAGCACTTCCTTGCCGATGATGATTTATAACAATCCCGTGGATTACAAAACTTTGGTGACGTTGGACATGTTTGCAGAACTTGCAGAATGCCCGAATATTCAGGCGGTGAAAGAATCCACCCGTGATATCTCCAATGTCACGCGCATGATCAACCGTTTTGGGGATCGCTTCCAAATCCTTTGCGGAGTGGACACGCTTGCAATGGAAGAATTGCTCATGGGTGCAGTTGGCTGGGTAGCCGGATTGGTTTGTGCTTTTCCACAGGAAACCGTGAAAATATACCACCTGATCCAGGAAGGAAAAAATGATGAAGCACGTGAAATCTACCGATGGTTTTTACCTTTATTGGAACTCGATATTCATCCAAAACTCGTTCAATACATCAAGCTTGCTGAGCATCATTGCGGAATCGGAAGTGAGCACGTTCGTGCACCAAGACTGACTTTGATTGGGGAAGAAAGAGCAAGAGTTGAGAAGATCATTACGGACGGACTGAAGAAAAGACCGGTTCTTTAAATTAAGCTTTAAGAAATAAGATTTTTGAAAGCAGAAATCAAAGGCCGGGCTTAGCCACTTCAGTCTTCGGTTATCTGGCTTTCTTCATTTAAACTATAGCCACGCCATGATTAACTTAGATTCTATTTTCAGCGCTTCCAAGGAAGCTTTCCTATTTTACAAAAATGTATCGGGGAAGGAGAAAAGTGAGTTTCTGGAAAAATTGGCTCAAATTCTGGAGGAAAATCGATCTTCAATCGTCCCTCTGGCAGTAAAAGAATCCAACCTTCCCGAAGGCCGGATCAATGGTGAATTGGGAAGAACAACCGGACAAATCAAGCTTTTTTCAAACCTTCTGAAGGAAGGAAGCTGGGTAGAAGCAACCATCGATCCGGCAGATCCTGCGCGTGCTCCTCTTCCGAAAGCAGATATCCGACGCATGCTTACTCCTCTTGGACCTGTAGTGGTTTTCGGTGCAAGCAATTTCCCTTTGGCATTCTCGACAGCAGGCGGGGATACGATTTCGGCTTTAGCAGCGGGTTGCCCGGTGATTTACAAAGCGCATCCCGCCCATCCTGAGACCTCCCGGAAAGTTGCCGATTGCATCCATCAGGCCATTTTGAAAGCAGGTTTCCCTTCCGCGATTTTCACCCATTTGGAAGGAGGAATCGAGATTGGACAAGGTTTGGTGAAACATCCCACTGCGAAAGCGTTAGCATTTACAGGTTCCCATGCCGGAGGAAAAGCCCTCTTCGATCTTGCAAATCAGCGGGAGGAGCCGATTCCTGTCTATGCGGAAATGGGTTCTGTCAATCCGATTTTCACTTTTGCACACAAGCTTGAAAAAGAATTATTGCCTCTGGCAAAAGCCTTTATAGGCTCGTTGACTTTGGGAGTGGGTCAGTTTTGCACCAATCCAGGTTTGATTTTCGTGCCCGAATCCCAAGCAAAAGCCTTTGAAAATGCGATTGCAGCAGAGTTGAATGACATCGCTTCGGCTCCCATGCTCCATCCCGGAATCGCTCAGGCTTACTACGATTCCATCCAATATCTGCAATCCCGCGAAGAACTCCGATGGGTTAAAGTGGCCGATTCAAAGCATTTGTTAAATGGAAGTACGGCTTTGGCCGAAATCAGTGCATCTGATTGGTTGAAAGACACCGTGTTCCAAAAAGAGGTTTTCGGAGCATTTGCCATGATGGTAGTTTACAAAAATCAGGATGAACTTTTGGCAATCGCCGAAAAGCTCCATGGACAGCTCACAATCACCATTTGGGCAGAAGCCGAAGAATTGAAAACCCAACTCTATCTGATCAATTTGCTCGAGGAAAAATGCGGCCGACTGCTTTTCAAAGGAGTTCCGACCGGAGTGGAAGTTGGTTATGCAATGCAACATGGCGGGCCTTATCCATCGACAACTGATTCCCGAAGCACTTCAGTCGGAGCTTTTGGAATCAAGCGCTTTACCCGACCGATTGCTTTCCAGGATATGCCTTTTGAATTGCTTCCTGATGCTTTGAAAGATGATAATCCACTGGGAATTACGAGGCTGATGAATGGGAAGTTTGAAGGATGAAGTCTGAAAGTTGGAAGTAGAAAGCTAAATCTCCTTATCTCTTGAGTCTTATATCTTATTCTCCTATCTCTTGGTTCTTATCTCTAAATCTCCTGTCTCTAATCTCCTGTCTCTAATCCCTGATCTCTTGATTCTAACTAATGCGACATACCTTTAGCTGCATTGACGCTCATACCTGCGGAAATCCTGTTCGGGTAGTTTCCGGAGGCGTGCCTTTCCTTGAGGGAAATAACATGCTGGAAAAGCGCCAGTTTTTCCTGGATAACTACGATTGGATCCGAACAGGGCTGATGTTTGAGCCTCGAGGACACGACATGATGTCGGGCTCCATGCTTTTCCCCCCTCATGATCCTAAAAATGATTTCTCGGTTCTCTTCATCGAGACGAGCGGTTGCCTGCCCATGTGCGGTCACGGGACGATCGGAACCATCACAATTGCAATCGAAGAAGGATTGATCTATCCAAAAACTCCGGGATTTCTGAGAATGGAAGCACCGGCAGGATTGGTTTTGGTGGAGTACAAGCAAGAAGGAAAAAAGGTCAAATCAGTCAAACTGACCAATGTGAAGAGCTTTTTGGCGGCCGAAAATCTTGAAATAGAATCCGATGAATTGGGAAAACTGACAGTGGATGTGGCCTATGGAGGTAACTTCTATTGCATCATTGATCCTCAGGAAAATTTCCCCGGTCTTGAGCATTTCAAAGCGGAGCAATTGATTAGCATGGCGAGATCGCTTCGCAAGAAGATGAATGAGAAATATGAATTTGTACATCCGGAGCACCCATCGATTCGGGGACTTTCCCATATTCTCTGGACCGGGAAAACGCTCGATCCAAGCAGCACCGCCCGAAATGCGGTTTTCTACGGAGACAAAGCAATTGATCGCTCTCCTTGCGGCACAGGCACTTCAGCAAGAATGGCTCAATGGCATGCAAAAGGCTGGTTAAAACCAGGTCAGGATTTCATCCATGAAAGCTTTATTGGCTCCAAATTCACGGGAAGAATTGAAGAGGAAACCAAAATCGCAGGCAAACCGGCCATGATTCCAAGCATCGAAGGCTGGGCAATGGTGACTGGTTACAATACTATTTTCCTGGACGACGAAGATCCGTATGTGCATGGATTCCAAGTGATTTAATTGTACGAAGTTTAATTTACCAGGTACCAAGACATGCAGATGGTTGGCCTACTTGGTACTTTGTACATAGTACTTGATACAGAAAAAATGAAACCAACCCTCATCATCGGCGGCGGAATCGTCGGTTTATTCTCGGCCTATTTTCTTCAAAAAGAAGGAATCGAAGTCCAGGTCATCGATCGGACAGACATGCAGGACAATTGCTCCACCGGAAATGCCGGAATGATCACGCCCAGCCATATTATTCCTTTGGCAGCACCCGGCATGATCAGCAAGGGAATTTCCTGGATGTTCTCTTCCAAAAGTCCCTTTTACATTCAGCCTCGCCTGGATTATAAATTGGCGAAGTGGTGTCTTCTGTTTTTCAAAGCAACCAGTGAAAGCCAGGTTAAGAAGAGCATTCCTTACCTGAATCATATCACCCTGCTCAGCAAGTCACTCTATATAGATTTTCAGTTGGAGCATCCCGAATCTGCCGTGGCTCTCTCCAAGAAAGGTCTGATGATGGTTTACCAAACCGAAGCAGTAGAAAAAGAGGAAATAGAATTGGCTCATCTGGCAAAAAATTACAGCTTGGAAGCGGAGGTTTTGACGCCCGATGATATCCGGAAAATGGAGCCAAACCTGGAAGTAAAAGCACGCGGGGCGATCTTTTTCCCCGGGGATTCTCATTTGGATCCCGGGGCATTGTATTCTTTTCTCAGGAAATATCTTGAGGAAAAAGGAGTCAAATTTCTGCCCAATACACAGGTTACAGGATTTGAAAAATCAGGAAACAAAGTCAGGTCAGTTCTAACTGACAAAGGGAAAATCGAGGCAGATAAAGTCTTGCTTTGCGGTGGTGCCTGGTCAGCAGAACTGGCGCAGGAACTTGGATTTTCTCTTCCCCTGATGGGAGGAAAAGGCTATAGTTTCATTCAGGAAAATCGACCAGCAATCAGCCTTCCGACCATTTTGACAGAGAGAAAAGTTGCTGTGAGTCCCTACGAGTCATTTGTTCGTTTTGGAGGAACTCTGGAAATCGCAGGCACCAACCAAAAAGTAAACATGAATCGGGTCAAAGGGATTTTTGAATCCATCAACCAATATTACCCCGATTTCCAGTCTAAGTTTCCGCAGGAAAGCCAAGTCTGGAAAGGGCTGAGACCTTGCTCTCCCGATGGTTTGCCTTATATCGGTTTGGCTCCGGGTTATGAAAATGTACTGGTAGGTGCGGGTCATGCGATGCTCGGGGTCACGATGGCTCCGGCAACAGGAAAACTACTTGCTGAATTGCATCAGAAAAAGAAACCCTCAATGGAAATTCAGGGATTTGAGGTGGGGAGGTA
>VFKK01000020.1 GCA_009885605.1 Cyclobacteriaceae bacterium
GGAATTATAGGAATTGCATTTTTCGACATGGCAGTCGGCGAACCCGAACTCCCCAATATCATTGCATCAATCAAACACGTCCGGGATTTGGTGGGAGTTGAGTATGTTGGATTAGGATCAGATTACGACGGATCTGTGGCAGTTCCATTTGATATCACTGGTCTTCCGCTAATAGTAGAAGGATTAATGAAAGCGAATTTTACAGAAGATGAAATACGAGCAGTGATGGGAGAAAATGTAAAGCGATTTTTCCTGGAAAACTTAAATTGATAATGAAGAACGAAAAACACATACATCTTGAATCCTCCAAATTTGGAAAATTACAGGAATACTTACGAGAGTTTGTTTACGGAGGAATTGACGGGGCAGTAACCACTTTTGCGGTGGTTGCCGGAGGTTTCGGAGCTAATCTGGATGCCGGAATTTTAATCATTTTAGGTTTAGCTAATTTGCTGGCAGATGGATTTTCTATGTCAGTTGGTGCCTTCCTTTCTGCTAAAAGTGAACAGGACAATTTTACTAAACATGAAAAAATTGAGTACTGGGAAATTGAAAATCTTCCTGAAGTGGAGCGGGAAGAAATAGCGGACATTTACCGCGCTAAAGGATTTAAAGGAGAACTTCTGGAGAAAGTGGTGGATCAAATCTGCTCAAATAAAGATCTTTGGGTCGCGGAAATGATGAAAGATGAGCTTAATATGATGCGGGACGAGAAGAGCCCTTTCAAAATCGGATTAGCAACTTTGATTTCATTTATTGTAGTCGGTTTTATTCCCTTAATGGTCTACTTATGGGATTTTTTCTTCCCGACAGACCTGAATATCTTCCTTTGGACAAGCATTCTTACCGGACTGGCTTTCCTTATAGTGGGTTGGTTAAAAGGATTTGTCAATCAAACTTCTGCAATTAGAAGCATTTCGGAAACTGTGGGATTGGGACTATTGGCGGCAGTTGTGGCATTTTATGTAGGGGATATTTTGGAGACCTTTTTTATATGATTAAAGTATGCATACGATAAATGAGGTTTTGTTTCGGCTGGATGAAATTGTAGAGGAATGCAAAATAAATCAATGCCGAATCGGCTATTTTGCAGTACTATATCGGCAGGTAACCAGAAGGGTGAAAACAGGAATCCTTAGGCAAGAGTTTGAAGACAATCCCAGGATGGAAAAGCTGGATGTACTTTTTGCTAAGCGATTTATTGATGCTTATGAACTTTGGCGAGGTGGTCAAAAACCCACTCAAAGCTGGTTTTTAGCTTTCGAGGCGAGTAAGAATAGTCGCCATCTTGTTCTTCAGCATCTCTTTTTGGGAATCAATGCGCACATCAACCTTGATTTGGGAATCTCCGCGTCTGAGACAATGACAGGAGCGAACATAGTCGGAATTCAGGGCGATTTCAACAAAATCAATGCTGTCTTAGCTGAATTAGTGGATGAAGTGAAATCCAATATCAGCAAGGTTTCTCCGATTTTTGGCTGGCTGATGCCATGGGCAAGAGGACGTGATGAAATGCTTCTCAACTTCTCCATCCAACTTGCAAGAAACACCGCCTGGAAATTCGCTGGAGAATATCATGCTGCAGTCGATCAAAAATTGATCACTAAAGATCGGGACAAAAACATTTCAGTTCTCGCAGAAAAGCTGATATATCCTGGAAAATTTCTTTCAGCAATCATCAAAATTGTAGGATTTGCCGAGTGGAAATCAGTCAGCAGAACGATGGATCAACTGGATGTATTGACGAAGAAAGTCTGATTCTATTTTAAGGTTTTGTTTTTTCTGAACCTGGACTTTTACCAAGAAAAACTAATTCCTAAGAAGCAAGACAACATTTAAAAATCAAACTTTCTTCCTCCATTTCTCCTCAATCTCTGTTATTTCAGCTTCCGTCTGAGCTTTGTTTCTCTTGTTGGTTTTCTCCTTGCTCAAATCTGAGGCATAGAAGTGGGTGTCTTGAAAATAACTTACACGCGCTTCAGATTCACCTTTTGCTTTCACCCATTTCTCCCCTTTGAATAGCTTCACTTTATCCTCATGGAGTTCCAGTAACTCATCATACGGACCTCTTGGAGAAATCAGTTTCACGAAAATCGGAGCCGTCTCAATCGCGATAAAAAGCAGCATGATAAAAATATTTGCCAGAGCCATCGCTGAACTTTCTTCCGTCAAAACTGAAAGTGCATCCATTCTGGCAGCAAGACCATCAAAACCTTCTATTCCCGGTTGCTGCTTTTCAAACTCTGCTTGACGCAACGAAATAAATTCCCGGATCTGCGCTTCAAGGGTGTCGATTCTCACTTGGTTTCTATTTCTCAAATCCTCCAAAGCAAGCTGAGCTGCATCCAGTTGTTGCTCTTTCTTTTTAGCGTTGATTCCTAACCCGACAATCCCACTGGTTCCGGAAGTTTTCTCACCAAATCTCTCTGCATCATATTCTTTCTGAACTTGATTTCGGAATTCTTCGGCAGTAATTACTTCTGACTTCAAGGTGTCAATTTTTCCTTCCAGCTCTTGAATTTCCGGGAAGCCTTTGGCAAGATTAATCTTTGACTGAGTTATAAATTCGATCTTTTTCTCATCGATCTTCCGGTTGATTTCCCGCTCAAACATTTTCAATTCAAGTGGTTTGGAAATCACCAAAGCCAGCAAAACAGCCAAAACTAAACGGGGAATGGCCAGCTTCCATTCAGCCCATGCATTTTCCTTTTTGCGCATGCTTGATACGATGAATCTATCCAGGTTGAAGATCATCAATCCCCAAAGCACCCCAAAAAAGATCGCAGGCCAAGCGGACTGGAATACGGTGAAAAGCGCATATCCCGCAGCCAGTGCCGCCAAAACTCCGGTGAAAAACACAGTTGCACCTATTCCTACATATTTATTAGACTCAGTGGGTGCTCGCTTGAGCAGGGAAAAATTAGCACCGCTACAAAACCAGAAAAACTGTGTGAGTTGCTCCATAAAAAGGGTGGATAGGGTTGATCAAAATAAATAACGCTAAAACTTATCCAAAAAGATCATCCTTCATCCCGATCACCTCGAATCTTACAATTATGTGATCAAACACCTCATTTTTGGGACAGAAAGCCTGATTCCCACAATTTGTTTATTTTGATTCAGACTGCTGAACATCTTTAACTTTTGTCCGAACTGTACGATATTGTGCATTGCATGATCGTTTTTGACCAGCCTTATAAATCGAAAGTGGAGAGCATAAAATTTGCCCTGATGTAAAGAAGTCGTTCCCTATATTTAGGCTATGAAGACATCCAAATTACTCCTGTTACTCTTTCTCCAACTTTTCTTCTTTCAAGGATTGTTTGCGCAGCAAGCCCCTTTTCAGGACGAAGTCAATAAACTTACCGCAAGGATCGACAGCATAGGTTGGGAAAAGGGAAGTATTGTTTTCACCGGAAGCTCCAGCATCCGAATGTGGAAGAATCTTCAGGAGGAATTTCCAAATATCCCGATCATCAACACCGGATTTGGCGGTTCTCAGGCATCTGATTTATTCGCACATTTAGAAGCTTTGGTTTTGCGGTATGATCCGGTAGCTGTTTTCATTTACGAAGGAGATAATGATGTGAATGCAGGAAAAAGTCCGGGAGTGATCATGCAGGATCTGGATAAAATCAGGTATCAACTGAATGAGCAGAGAGATGAGATTTCTATCTACTTCATCGGAGCCAAACCAAGTCCCAGCCGATGGCAACTGAAGGCTGAATATGAAGCTTTCAATAACGCTTTGAAGCTCTACACCGAGGGAATGATCAGTTCAAAATATGTGAATGTCTGGAATCCGATGCTCGATTCAGTCGGCAACCCAAGACCCGAACTATTTCTAGGAGATATGCTTCACATGAAGCCTGAAGGTTATAAAATCTGGAAAGAACAAATCAGACCAATTTTGAAAGAGTGGGAGGAAGTTTATAAAAAATGAAAAACATCATCAATCTGGGAATTCAAATCGTCCCAAAAAGCAAATTAATTGACAGCTATTGGCTGGTAGATCAGGCGATTGAGGTCATCCAGAAATCTGGGATAAAACATGTCGTCACTCCTTTTGAAACGGTCATGGAAGGGACCCAAGATGAATTGATGGAGATCGCCAGACAAGCTCAGCAAGCGGTTTTGGATGCCGGTGCCGATGAAGTTTTAGTCTATTACCGGATGCAAATCCGAAAAGACAAGGATGTGAGTATCGAGGACAAAACAGGGAAATATCAATAAATTAATTTCTGTTTTTAAGATGTAATTGGCCTATTTTTTTTTTAGGAGCTTCTCTTTATTTCCAATTACCTTAAGCGGGAGTTTATATCCAATATCGAGCAGGTAACCGTTCAAACCAGAAGTACTCACAAACTGAAATATATTGCCGTCAACAATGTAATCAACATAAATTCTGGAAAAATCCGGTGAAGAAAAATTTCTTGAAACTTTTAGCGTCAGAAAACTTGAGTTGAATACTAAGATTTCCGCAAACACTCCCGCATTGAAAAATGTCCTCCCATGATCGTAATCCGGATCACTGAATTCTATTCCGGTATATTCATACGTTTTATCGTCAACAGTAACACTGCCTCTTCCTCCCGGAGAAGTCCAAAACTGTTCTTTGCTCTGATCCTTCAACGCCAAAAACCCTGAAAAACTGGGGCCTATTCTTAAAGTTCTATAATTATTAATTGCCAAATGATATTTGAAAGTCAAGGGAATAACTGGGATACTGTAATGATACCAGTTCATAAATAAAGGTTCATAACCTGCATAATTGAACTGGTAATTATTGTTTGCACTGAAATTTCCATATCCTGTTTCAAAAGAAAATTGGTTTCGGGTGAATCCGACAACAGCTTGAAATTGCCCAGATGAATTTGAATATCCATAATCATTCTTTTTAAATTCTTCTTTTCTCCGACCACCTCCGTACAACATAAAATACCAGCCATCCTCCATCGCTAATTCGTGATTCTGGAGCATTTTTTCATTGTAAAACCTGCGTGGAAGTTCACGCTCACCTTTTCCCCAACTACTACCGTTAATTCCATATCCAGCAAATAGGCCTAAATATGTGCCCCTACTTTTTGCAACAATAACATGACTTAAATCTCCATTGTAAAATACCGGAGCATTCATTTGGTCCATGACTCGAAGTCCCTTTTGATAGCGTAATCCTATCAAAAAGTAATTTCTTCTTTGGTTGTATATTTTCATGCCACCTTCAACTCTTATTCCAAATCCTATATCATTCAGACTTTTCAAGCCTAATGGAAACCCTTCAAAACTCCCTTTATTACCAATTCCATATTGATTCAAAAATTCCGGGCTTTTTATGACACTTAAACCGGGCTGAATAAAATATGATGTTTTTAAACCATGAAAATTATATCTGGCCCCCAAAGCAATCAAGGGCAAACCATCAGTTGAATAACCTGTAATAACAACAGTATCCTGAACAAAACTTGCTCTGGTTCCGGAACCAAGGTGTCTTTTAAAAAACTCTAATTGCGCGTTCAATTGCCAATTAGTACCCAGATTTTTCAGATAACCTATACCAATATGCCAACTAAGTGGATTTGAAGTAATGAGATAATCATTTGATGGGAAAACTTCTGTAGGGAAAAAAGCTTGAGAAGGTCCTCCATAAAACTCAAAGGCTGATTTTTCCTGCGCAAAAGAATATGTTACCGCCAGAAAGAAAAAAAAGATGAAAAACGTTTGTCTCATACAGATTGAATTTCCAAATAAAACTCAATCTTAAACTAAATATTATATAAAAACTAAAAATAATTTTAAAACTGAAATGATAGACCCAAAATCACCTGCTCGGATTTGAAATCTGTTCCTCCCTGAATGACCCGATCGAATGAAATGTTTTGATCGTTAAATTCCCTTTCGTAGCGCAAATCCAAACCAACCGGACCGAAATTCAGGCCAAGCCCAAACTGATATCCGAATCTTAGCTTTTCATTGGATGCTCCTTCCAACATTTCAGAAAAATTATCATCGAGGGTATAATGAAAGGATGGCCCGCCGAGGATACTTACAACCTTAAATAAGTGAATTCCTGCCAGAACTGGTGCGTCCAATCGTTGTGATTTGATTTCACCAAGTCCGGTTTCCAATTTGGTTTGAGTGTAGATTAATTCTGGTCTTAGAAAAAGGTCGTACCCACCCAGTTTATAAAAAACTCCTGCATGATAAACCATCGTGCCACCTGGGTTTTTCCAGATATTTTCGGCATCCTGAAAATACTTTCCGGAAGTATTGTAATTCAAACCTGCTTTGATCCCAAATCCGGAACCCTTGTGTTGAGCAGTTGCCGGAATAGAAATGAAATAAAGCATTCCTATAAGCAAGGTTAATAGATGCAATTTTTTCATGGGTTGATCAGGTTAAATTAACTGTTTATCGATTTGGTTCGTTGAAATGTAAGCTGGATGACAATCCATCTTTAGATTCTACTCGTAATTGCATAAGATTATATTTAAGATCATTTAATTAGGCGAAGTGAAACAGAATGAGTCTTCTTCATGTTTACTTTATCAAAACAATGACCAAAATTTCGGGTCAACTCAAAAAAGGTGAAAAACTCAAATGAATCACTCAAATAAATTATTTGCAAGCATGCTAAGTTTACTCCTGGGCTTATTAATTGCCTGTGGCAATGCCCCCTCAGAAACGGAAGTTTCTCAATCTGAACAAGAAAAAATAAGCCAATACAAAGGACAAACTCAATTGGCAACTTTTGCCGGAGGCTGTTTTTGGTGTGTCGAAGCTCCTTTCGAAGGACTTGATGGAGTTGTTGCCGTGGTTTCTGGTTATTCCGGAGGAAAAGAAAAAAATCCTACCTATGGAGAAGTGAGTGCAGGTAAAACCTCCCATAAGGAATCTGTTCAAATCACATTCGATCCTGAGATTATAAGCTACGCGGAAATAGTGGACATTTTCTGGCAAACGTATGATCCCACAGATGTTGGTGGTTCTTTTTACGATCGGGGAACACAATATGAGTCTGCAATTTTCTTTCACGATGCAGAGCAAAAAAAGATAGCAGAAGACTCAAAGTCAGCTTTGGATAAAGCAGGGAAATTTGAAAAGCCTATAGCTACACCCATCATCAAATACAGCAATTTCTACGCTGCTGAAGATTATCACCAGGACTATTATAAAAAGAGTCCGACAGAATATTATGCTTACAGAAATGGTTCAGGAAGAGATGCTTTCATCAAAGCACATTGGCCAGAATTGAGCGAAAAAAAATACTCTATAAAGTCAAAAGATGAGCTTAAGAAAACTCTCACAGATTTACAGTACGAAGTGACCATGGAAAATGCGACAGAGTTTGCTTTCCAAAATGAATACAATGGCAATAAGGAAGATGGAATCTATGTTTGCATTGTGTCAGGAGCTCCTTTGTTCAGTAGTAAGGATAAGTATGAGTCAGGTTCAGGATGGCCAAGTTTTTCCAAGCCAATCGATGCGAGAATAATCGACAAGCCTGTGGACAATGATTTGGGAATGACGAGAGTAGAAGTCAGAAGTAAACTGGGAGAAAGCCACGTCGGACATGTGTTCTTCGATGGCCCCGCTTCTACAGGATTAAGATATTGTATGAATTCGGCAGCAATGAAATTCATCCCCAAAGCAAAGATGGAGGCAGCAGGATACGGAGAGTTTGGTTGGTTGGTGGATTGATTTTTTCGAAAAGGCTACTCAATCGGGTAGCCTTTTTTATTTGATCTTTCTGAAAGTAAGATTGATTCTTGCCCCCAAGAGTTTAGCAGTTTTCGGGATTTGATGCTCCCAATGATGCTGACTTTTTCCGCTCATAATCAACAAACTTCCATGATTCAAAGGCAACTTGATCTTAAATTTTTTCTCGGTATGATGCCGAATTTGAAATTCCCGCATTTCTCCAAAGCTTACGGATGCTATGGTTGGATTTGGACCCAAAACCGCTTCGTTATCCCGATGCCAACCCATCGAATCCTTGCCGTCTCGGTAATAGTTTAATAAAACATGAGTGAAGTTGGTTTTTGCCTCTTCCTCCACCTTATTTTTCATCTGAAGTAAAAAATCTGTCCATGCAAGTGGCTGCATGGTAATTCCGGAATATCCATATGGCTTTTCAGGATTGCCATAAAGGGCTGTAAGTCTTGGCTGCATGATTTCCTTTCCGAAAATCTTAATAGGCTCTTGCTTCCACTCGATTTGGTTTATGAGTTTTTCGAAATATTGGTTGGCTTCAACTTTTTGGAAGAAACCATCGAAGTAATGTGTTTCACCATCAAACGGGAGTAGATTTTCAGGAGAAATGGAGAATAAACCAGATTGCATGATTACAAAACCGCTAAACTTTTAATATGGTTATAGTTTTTTGCTAAGGATCTGACTTTTAAATCAGCCAATCTCTATCTTTAAGTAATTTTAATATGATTATCCGCAACTTTGCCAGTAGGACCAAAATAGGTTGTTAAAGCAGCGGATAATCCTCAACAGACGACGTTCGACAGTTCACAGCACGTACATTTGGACTTCAA
>VFKK01000262.1 GCA_009885605.1 Cyclobacteriaceae bacterium
AAACACCTCCTGGCAAAGTCCTTTATCAAACTCGACATTCCCGGTTTGAACTGGAATCAGGATATCAAACAAATTGAAATCCGACCTTTTGAATTGATTGAGTTTTTGAGAAAGCCGGAGTTTAGGAGTTTTTCCCTCAACGGTTTTTCCATCACACCGGAAAGAATCAAGCTAAAATTGGGAATTTTGCCTGATCTCGCATAAATGGCTTTTCATTCCCCGAAAAGAATTTGATGAGAATCGCATTTCCGAAATAAAAAAAGTCCTCCGAATTTCTTCGGAGGGCTCTTAAATCAAAATTCTTTTTTCTTGTCTAGGAATGAGATTGCTTCGTTCGTTCCTCTCTCGCAATGACGGTAACCGAATATATTTTCTCCTGTAGGCTTTTTCATCGGTCATCGGTCACCCAACATCCAGCTTTACACCTTCGGAACCTGCCATCCATTGTGATAATGCGCCTTCATCAGCTGATTAGCTTCTGAGTCTGTAAACTGATTTTTGGCAGCATCCCAGTACACTTTCTTACCGGTCTTGTAAGCGATATTTCCCATTTGGGCATTGATCGCAGCTATAGATCCGGTTTGGATTGCGCACTTCAGCAGCTTCGGATCGTTGGCAGTGACTGCCTCCACGAAGTTGACCGCATGTAGATCAAGCGCACTTCCATTTGGTTTGATCAAAGCGACTTCTGCTACTTTTGGAGTTCGTTTTCCCTCTACTGTTTCTGTTTCCGGAATTACTCTCCAACCTCCTCTGTTTACCACAAGAGTTGCATTGTTTCCGATAAATGCGATTCCTTCTGTAGTGCCGTAGTTACCGCCATCGATTCCGGTAGCATGCTCCCAAAGCATATTGAATCCCTCATATTCATACACGGTCTGAAGTGTGTCAGGAGTCTCGGAAGCATCATCGGGATAAGCGAATTTTCCTCCGGAAGCCATCACAGACTTTGGTGCAGATACTCCCATCGCAAAGAGGGCGATATCGATCTCGTGAACTCCCCAGTCGGTCATCAATCCACCTGCATAATCCCAGAACCAACGAAAATTGAAGTGGAAACGGTTGGCGTTGAATTCTCTTTTCGGAGCCGGTCCGAGCCACATATCATAGTCCACTCCTGCTGGAGGCGCACTGTTGGCAACCATTGGAACCGGCTTCATCCAACCCTGATACGCCCAGCATTTCACCAGACGAATCTGGCCGAGTTTGCCTGATTTTACATAATCAATGGCTTCCGCATACTGGGAACCCGAACGCTGCCATTGTCCCACTTGCACCACTTTGCCGTATCGCTCCTGAGCTTTTACCATGATTTGGCACTCTTCGATGGTATTGGCAATCGGCTTTTCCACATACACATGCTTTCCGGCAGAGACCGCATCCACCATATTCAGGCAATGCCAATGATCCGGAGTTCCGATGATGACGATATCGATATTCGGATCCTCCAGCATTTTTCTGTAATCCTTGTATTGCTTTGGTCGGGTACCGCGAAGTTTGAATACATCTTCGGTTCGCTGATCCAACACACTTTGATCCACATCTGCCAACGCCACACAGTTTACCTGGGGCATTTTCAGGTGGGCGTTCATATTGGACCAACCCATTCCTTTACAGCCGATCAGGCCGTAATTGATTTGGTCATTGGGTCCGATTTTCCGGGTGAAAGTCCCGAATTCCGCAGCTGTCAGCACTTGTGGCATTGCCATCCCTGCTCCGATCAGCATGGTGTTTTGTATAAATTTTCTTCTTGAGTTCATGGTATTGGTTATTGGTTAATAGTTATTGAAAAAAAAGGGCGATAGTCCATAGACCATGGTCCATGTGTTCATCAATTTAAGATTTTAGATGTATGATTTCAGATTTCTAAATCATATATCATAAATCAGAAATCCGACATCAGAGTGGTCTAACCCAAATATTTCTGAACCTGACCGGATTGCCGTGATCCTGAAGTTTGATTGGCAATTGCTCAGCGTGCGCTTTGTAGTTAGGGATTCCGATGTATTCGGTTGGCCCTTTCAGAGTGACGTTGTTCTGGACCAAAACTCCATTGTGCATCACCGTAACTGTTGCAGGAGAAGTAACTGCACCATTTTTGTCAAATCTTGGAGCTCGGAAAATGATATCGTAGTAGTTCCACTCTCCCGGAGGACGAGTTGCATTGACCAAAGGAGGATGTTGCTTGTAGATACTTCCGGCCTGGCCATTGGTGTAGGTCTTACTTTCGTAGCTGTCCAACACCTGCACTTCGTAGATTCCCATCAGGAAGAAACCTGAATTTCCTCTGCCCTGACCTTCACCCACGATTGTGGTGGGAGCGGACCATTCGACGTGAAACTGCGCATCGCCAAAAGGAAGTTTGGATTGGATATCTCCTTTTCCTTTCACCACTACCAATTCTCCGTTTTCAATCAGCCATTCAGCCGGGCTGCTTCCGTCTTTGGCACTTACAAATCCATTCAAACTAGTTCCGTCAAAAATGACAATTGCATCCGATGGTGGATTTGTATTGTGAGTTCCGGCGGTAACTTTTGGAGGAACGGGTGTGTAAAACTCAGTTGCCTGAGGCGGCATTGGCGGCGGAGTAGCCTGTTGTGCCAAAGCCAAAGAGCTCATGCTCAATGCGAAGCCTGTAAAAGCAAGCGATAATGAATTCACTTTCATACTGTAGATTATTTAGGGGTAAGAACTAGAAGCAATAAATTAACCCAAAAACCCCTAATCAAAAAACCTTTGATGGATTTTTGGTTGTGGACGCCGAATCCTTTCTTAATTTTCCGAAAATATGCTCATATGAAAAAAACATTACTCAGCCTTTTTTTAGGTTTGATTTTATCGGTTTCAGCGTTTGCTCAGGAGGAATATTATTTCCCGGGTGAAACTTTTGATCCGGCGATCCCCTCTCCTTCCCAGTTTCTGGGTTACCCTATCGGAGACTGGCACACGCGCTATGATTTGATCATCAAGTACTTTGAAAAGCTCGACGCAATCAGCGAAATGGCAGAGTTGAAAACAATCGGCTACACCCACGAGCGAAGACCGAAAGTGATTTTGACCATTTCTTCTCCTTCCAACATGGGAAACCTGGAAAAAATCAGAAAAGCACAGCTTCAGTTGGCTGATCCGACTCAGGCCAAACCCGATGTTAATTCCATGCCTTCTATCATCCATCAGGGATATGGAGTTCACGGAAATGAGCCATCCTCTGCTGAGGCAGCGATGCTGACCGCTTATTGGCTGATGGCTTCGCAATCTGATCTTGCTAAAAATCTGCGTGCAAACGCCGTGGTCCATATTGACCCAACTCTCAACCCGGATGGACGTGACCGTCACAGCCATTGGGCAAACTCAAACAAAGGTTTTCCTCCGGTAGCCGATCCGCTGGATCGTGAGCATAACGAAGCCTGGCCGGCAGGAAGAACCAATCATTATTGGTTTGATCTGAACAGAGACTGGTTGCCTCTCGCACATCCTGAATCTCAGGTGAAAGTGGCCTGGTATCATACCTGGCTTCCTAATGTGACAACCGATTTCCATGAAATGGGTCCAAATAGCACACATTTCTTCGAGCCAACCAAACCTTATGGAAGCGAAAATCCGGTGGTTCCCCGTAAAAACTACGACGACATCAACGTTCGCTTTGCAAAATATTTTGCCAAATACCTCGATAAAATCGGGAGCTTATACTGGTCCAAAGAAGTCTTTGACAACAGCTATCCGGGCTATGGATCTACTTATCCGGACATCCACGGCGGATTGGGATTGGTATTCGAACAGGCTAGCAGCCGAGGCCATGTTCAGAAAACTCAGCGCGGCGATATGACTTTTGCGTTTACCATCAGAAACCATGTCTCAAGTTCCCTCGCTACGATGGAAGCCGCATTGGACAACCGGGTTTACATGCACGATTATTTGAGAGAATTCTTCGGAACAGCGGTAGCAGAAGGATCGAAAGATGCTGCGAAAAATTACGTGTTCGGAGATGAATTTGATGATAGCAGAAACCGACTTTTTGTGCAATTTCTTCTCGACCATCAGATCAAGGTTTATGAAAACCAATCGGATATCAGCGCTGGCGGTTACTCTTTCAAAAAAGGAAAATCCTGGGTAGTTCCAACTGCACAGCCTCAATACCGAATGGTTCGCACCATGTTTGAAGAAGTGAAGGAATTTGCGGATTCTGTTTTCTATGACGCTTCAGCCTGGACAATGGCGCATGCATACGGGATGCCTTATGCAAAATCTACCGCGTCTAAAAGTGGAACTCAGGTTACAGAAGCTGTCGCTTCAGTTCATGTTTTTCCTTCCGGAAAGGCATACGCTTACCTCATCGATTGGTCGGATTACTATGCACCAAAGATGCTTTTTGAATTGCAGAAAGCAGGAATTCATGTAGAAACAATAAACAGATCCTTTGCTTCCCAAACTCAGGATGGAAGAAAGGATTTTCCTGCAGGAACGCTCATGATTCCTATGGGTTTCCAGAAATTGGATGCTGAAAAAGTAACAAGCACAATTCAGACTTTGGCAGCAGCCAATCATCAGAAAGTATTCGCCACCACGACCGGATTGAATCTGGCTGGAATCGACTTGGGTTCTAACCTTGTCGGAGC
>VFKK01000312.1 GCA_009885605.1 Cyclobacteriaceae bacterium
ATGCAAGATCTTCTGTAGAGGACTTGCCAAATAGAATTTCTGAAGCTTTTTCGGCCATCTCAAAATCCGATTTGCTATGAACCATTGTAGTAACCTGCTTGGCAATTTCATTTTGCAAAGCTCTCAAATGAGGAGCTTTGGCATGTTCTTCTTCCAGATTTTCGATCGATTGCTGATCTAGCGTGGTAAAAATCCGGATGTATTTGGAGGCATCTTCGTCTGACACGTTTAGCCAGAATTGGTAAAATGCATAAGGGGAGGTTTTCTCAGGATCTAGCCAAACAGATCCTCCTTCTGTTTTTCCAAACTTGGTCCCGTCAGCTTTTGTGATCAAAGGGACAGTCAAAGCATAAGCGCTTCCACCACCCATTTTCCGGATCAGTTCAGTTCCGGTTACAATATTTCCCCATTGGTCAGAACCACCGAGTTGAATGGTGCAATTCTCATTTTTCCAAAGATGATAAAAGTCGTATCCCTGAATTAATTGATAGGTGAATTCAGTAAAAGAAAGCCCATTTCCGTCTTCTAACCTCCGCTTTACGCTGTCTTTAGACATCATATAGTTGACTGTGATATGCTTCCCTACATCACGGATAAACTCCAAAAAGCTGAATTGGGACATCCAGTCATAGTTGTTGACCATCATTGCTTTGTTGGGAGTACTTCCTCTGAAATCCAAAAATTTAGAAAGCTGAGCCTGAATGCAACCCACGTTATGATCTAAAGTTTCCTTATCCAGAAGATTCCTTTCAGCAGATTTGAAAGAAGGATCACCGATCATTCCTGTGGCACCACCCACCAGGGCAAAAGGTTTATGGCCCGCTCTTTGAAAATGCAAAAGCGTCATTACACCAACCAAATGGCCTATATGAAGAGAATCAGCTGTAGGATCAAATCCCAGATAAGCCGAAGCCATGCCATTTTTCAAATGATCTTCGATTTCCGGGGTCATGTCCTGGAGCATTCCTCTCCAGCGTAATTCTTCAATAAATGAATTCATGGTTTTGATTTTTAAAGTGGCAAATATAGGCCGATCAGTTTAAGGAATAAAGGATTCAGCAAAGCGTTTCACCTTATTTTATCTTTCTGTCAGCCAGGATTTCCGTTCAGCATTTCCAACAATTATGCGTTTCAATTTTTTCCTTATTTTGGAACCCTAAACCAACTCAAATGAATTTTAATTTAAGGTTTGCAGTAGCAGCGCTTTGCTGCTTTTTTGCAGGTTCGGCCTTTGGCCAAAGTGCTCCGCAATGGATGCGTTATCCTGCGATTTCCCCGGATGGAAGCCAGATTGTCTTTACCTACAAAGGCGATTTGTTCCTGGTGCCGAGTCAGGGCGGGGATGCCAGACAAATCACGTTTCATGAAGCCCATGATTACAAAGCAGTCTGGAGCAGGGATGGGAAACAAATAGCTTTTTCTTCCGACCGTTATGGGAATTTTGACATCTTCCTGATGGATGCTGCCGGCGGACCTGCAAGTCGATTGACTTATCATTCCAATGATGAGGTGCCTTATGATTTTACTTCCGATGATCAAAAAGTAATCTTTGGAACCGGAAGAATGGATCTTGCCGAACACAGACAATATCCAACTGCTTCTCAGCCTGAATTATACTCAGTGCCAAAGAAAGGCGGACGTGTGGATCAGATTTGGACACTTCCTGCAGAATATGTTCAGTCGAGTAAGTCTGGAACCAAAATGATTTACCATGATAAAAAAGGTGGTGAGAACGAATGGAGAAAACGCCACCAATCTGGAATAACAAGAGATATCTGGATCTATGACACTGCTTCCAATTCACATAAAATGCTCACCTCTTTCTATGGTGAGGATAGAAATCCTGTCTTTTCTCCTGATGAGAAGGAAATCTATTACCTAAGCGAGGCAAATGGAAGTTTCAATGTGTTTGCAATGAATCTAGCCAATCCTGCTCAGCCTGAGGCATTGACTACTTTTAAAGATTTTCCTGTTCGATTTTTAAGTAGTTCGACCGATGGACTTTTGAGCTTTGGTTTTGACGGTGAGATTTACACGATGAGAAAAGGAGGGCAACCCAAAAAACTAGCGGTTTCACTTCAAACTCAATCCATCAGCAATCCTGATAATTATATCGCTATTAATGGAGGTGTAAGAGAAATGTCCATTTCCCCGGATGGAAAAGAGATAGCTTTTATCGCCAGAGGTGAGGTTTTTGTCACTTCGGTTGATGGAGCACTTACCAAACGAATTACAAATACACCTGAGCAAGAGCGATTTGTGGAATTTGCTCCTGACGGGAAATCAGTTGTCTATTCAAGTGAGCGAAATGGAAAGTGGCAAATTTTCCAGACATTCAAAACCAGGTCGGAAGAGCCATTCTTTTTTGCTTCTACGCTTTTGGAAGAGAAGCCATTGGTGAGCATCACCGAAGATGCGTATTTATCTAAGTTTTCTCCGGACGGAAAGAAGCTTGCCTACATAGAAGGTCGCCGAACGCTGAAAATTTTAGACCTGACAACAAAAGCCACTGTGACTTTGCTTACTCCTGAGCAGTTATTTCACATGAGCGACGGTGACCAATATTTCACCTGGAGTCCGGATAGTAAGTGGTTGCTCGCATCCTACAGACCGACAATGGCAAATTCTGAGGTGGTCTTGCTAGATGCCTCCGGAAAAGAGAAAATGCAAAAAATCACCAATAGTGGTTATGGCGATGATCGGGCCACCTGGGTCAATGATGGCAAGCAAATCCTTTGGTTCTCCAACCGGGACGGCCTTCGAAGTTATGCGACTAGCGGTCAAAGTCAGGAGGATATCTATACTTTATTCTTTGACAAAGCCGCTTGGGATAAATTCAGACTTTCCAAAGAAGACTTTGACCTGCTGACAGAAATCGAAAAAACTCAGAAAAAAGAAGAGCAAAAGAAGGATGATAAAGATTCAGATAAGAAGCCACTAGCCAAAGAAGTCAAACCGATCATTTTCGATTGGGATGGGATTGAGGATCGCAAAGCAAG
>VFKK01000065.1 GCA_009885605.1 Cyclobacteriaceae bacterium
AACGAGTTGTCGGTACCCAACAAATGGCAGGTACTCAAATGCTCACCATCGCTGACCTTTCCAAAATGGAAGTCAGAGTAGATGTAAACGAGAATGATATCGTGAGATTGAGCTTGGGAGACACCACCATCATCGATGTTGACTCCTACTCTTCCATTGGAAAAAAATTCAAGGGCATCGTGACTAGTATCGCCAACACCGCCAACGTAAAAGCTTCTGTGGATGCTGTGACAGAGTTTAAGGTGAAGATTCGGATCCTGAATAGTTCTTATGTGGACTTGGTGAAAGAAGGCAAAAAGTATCCTTTCCGACCTGGAATGACTGCCTCAGTTGAAATTTTGACCAATTCCAAAGAGGGTGCGCTTTCCGTTCCACTTTCGTCGGTTACCACCCGTGAAGATCAACTTGATACTTTAGAAGGAGGAACCACCAAGTCAAGAGAGCTGGTATTTATCAACGACAATGGAGTTGCTAAACTTCGAGTGATTAAAACCGGACTTTCAGATTTCCAAAACATTGAGATATTGGAAGGATTGACTGAAGGGGAAGAAATTATTTCCGGCCCTTACTTTGTCGTCAGCAAGGAACTTAAAGAAGGCGATAAGGTCAAATTGATGGAAGTCAAGAAGCCTGAAGTCAAAAAAGAGGAAGAAGAAGATTAACCAAAACAAAAAAGCTCTGAAAATTTCGGAGCTTTTTTGTTTACCATTTTTTCAGTTGCTCATACACCAGATGAAGCGGAAAACCCATAACATTGAAGTAGGATCCTTCAATTCTGGACACTCCTATAAACCCAATCCATTCCTGAATTCCGTAAGCTCCGGCTTTATCAAAAGGCTTGTATTTTTTGATGTAGTGCCAAATTTCATCCTCGTGCAAAAATCGAAAGGTAACTTTCGTCTCGTCCTCAAGCGTAATTCTTCTGGTCCTGTCCATCATGGTAACAGCAGTCATAACGGTATGAGTCGCTCCTGACAGACTTTTGATCATATCGAAAGCCTCTTGCTCATTTGAAGGCTTTCCCAGCACACGGCCATTTTCAATGACAACGGTATCCGAGGTGATCAGGATTTCATTTTCAGCTAATTCGTCCGGATACGCTTCAGCCTTCAATTTGGAAAGAAAAGCGGCTACATATTCGGCAGGTAAATCCTGAGGGATTTTCTCTTCTACCGGATTTACTTTCACTTCAAAATCCAGCTCCAAACCCTTCATGAGCTCTTGTCTCCTTGGAGAATTTGATGAGAGAATTAGTTTTTTATCCTTTAGTTTACTCAAAAAAGGCTCCATAGTCAAATTCAAATTCAGTCTGATTAATACTTCCAAAAAGTAATCCCCCCAGTGCTTTGGGATAAAAATAAGTGGATTTTTGAGGCAGCACCTCTCCTGTCTCACAAACTTCCAACACTTGTGAAAGCTCCAATTCCCTTGTAACCACAGCAAAGCTGGCTTTTCCGTTTCGCACCTCCTGCATACATCTGGAGAAATTTCGCTCGTACATTATTTGGTTTGAATTTCTTTGAATAGTTCCTGGTATCCCGAGAATTTTATCAAAAACCACATCGTGTAAAATTACCAAATCCAGTTTTCTGACGACATCGGGAAGATCATTTCTTACTTCAGAAAACTTCTCTTCTTTCAATTTGATCACAAAGCTTTCATCTTCAAGTACAAGTCCAAAAGACCATTTTCGCTGAAATGAATAGGAACCTAATTCTTCAGAATCATCAAACTTTCGAATGGTAAACCATTCTCCGAGTTTTTCTAAAAACTCTTCTTTTGGCAGTTGAAGTCCATAAAACAAGCGGTGCGTCGGCAGAATTTTCAGATGATTTCCCTGAGTATTTGTCAGATACATGAGATGATAATCACTCCCTTTCCACTTGGCTTCAGGGAACTGATTTGCAGCTTCTTTTCTATATTCAATCGCTCCTTCCAGCCGGTGATGACCATCTGCCAGAATCACTTGCTTTTGGCTCAAGACCTTTAAAAAAATTGCAATTACTGCTGGATCCTGAATTACCGACAAAACTTCTCGTACTCCCTGATAATCATCCAATTCATAAAGGGGAGATTCCATCGCATAATCCATAAACTCATCCAATTGATTTTCCTCATCCACATACAATCCATGTGTAGGACTCACTTGAAATTCGGTGGCTCGAAGCAAATCGATTCGATCATTGACAGCAGATACGATGGTGTTTTCATGCCTCAAAATCATCTTCTCTGACCAATCATACGCTTTGATCTGGGCCATAAAACCTTTGCGGCAACTCTCGCCGCGCTCTCCCGGAAGTCTGAAGTATTGGTAATAAACATAAATTCCCGGGAGTGAATCCTGGTGAATTATCCCTTTTTCCTTCCACGATTTGAGTGTAAATGCAGCATTTTCAGTAGGATCTGGTCCTTGCGGAACCGAAAGATGGATGCTGTTCAGGGGGTTTGTATAAAGCTTTTGTCTTTGTCTCTCCGAGACCACATCAAAAAGAGGAGAAGTCAGATCTTCCAATACCGGAGTCAATTCCTCAGCATATCTCCACGCCTTTATCGGTAAAATTTCAGCCATGCTTATTTAAGTCTGTTTCTCCAGGAAGTGGAAATCGCCTCGGTTTTCTTTCTTTCTGTGGTTGATTTAAGAGAAGCCTTTGACAAAAATTCTACTGCCAAAGCTGCCAATAATTCAGATTCCTCATCAGAGAATTGCTCCTCCAGCACCGCAGGAGTGAAATAATGCTCAACAAATTTCGTGTCAAAATTTCCGCTTACGAAAGCTTCATGCCGGAGCGCAAATTTGCAAAAGGCAAGTGTAGTCTGTATTCCGATGATCTTATAATCATCAATCGCCCGGATCATTTTATCAATGGCAGCTTTTCTGTTTTCACCATGCGTTACCAGTTTGGCAATCATTGGGTCATAATAGATCGGAATATCCATACCCTCTTCAAATCCGTCGTCTACCCGGACTCCCGGTCCCTGAGGCCTGCGATAGGTGATGAGTTTTCCGATATCCGGCAGAAAGTTATTTTTCGGATCTTCTGCGTAAACTCTCACTTCCACCGCATGCCCGTTTATTTTCAGATCCTCTTGCTGAAAGCTCAAAGGTTTTTCCTCAGCAATCCAAATTTGCTCGCGAACAAGATCTTTACCGGTGATCATCTCAGTAACAGGGTGCTCAACCTGGAGACGAGTATTCATTTCCAGAAAATAAAAATTCAATTTATCATCCACGATGAACTCCACCGTGCCGGCTCCATAATAATTGCACGCCATGGCAACACCCACTGCTGCCTCTCCCATTGCTTTACGCATTTCCGGAGTTACAACTGCAGAAGGCGCCTCTTCAATTACTTTCTGGTGTCTCCGCTGAATGGAGCATTCCCGCTCAAAGAGGTAAACAGTGTTGCCATGCTGATCTCCCAAAACCTGAATCTCTATATGACGCGGTGATGTGATGAATTTTTCAATAAAAACCGCCCCATCTCCAAAGGCAGATTGAGCTTCCGACACAGCACGCTGCATTTGCTCCTCAAACTCTCCTTCGTTTTCTACAATTCGCATCCCTTTGCCTCCGCCGCCAGCGCTGGCTTTGATAAGGATGGGATATCCGATTTCGGCTGCTTTCACTTTCGCCGCATCAATATCCGTAATCGCCTCATCTGTACCTGGAACCAAGGGAATATCGTATTTCCCAACTGCTTGCTTTGCAGCGAGTTTGCTGCCCATGACAGCAATGGATTCCGGTGAAGGTCCAACAAAAATCAACCCGGCTTCTCTAACTTTTCTGGCAAAATCTGCATTCTCAGACAGGAAACCGTAACCTGGATGGATAGCATCCACTTCAAGTTTTTTGCATTCCTCAATGATTTTATCTCCTAGTAAATAGGATTGCGAAGAGGCAGGAGGTCCCAGACAAACCGCTTCGTCTGCAAATATGACATTTGGCGAAAGTCTGTCAGCCTCACTGTAGACAGCCACCGTTTTGATTCCCATTTCCCTGGCCGTTCGCATAATTCTCAGACTTATTTCACCCCTGTTGGCAACTAAAAGTTTTTTTATTTCAGGCATATTCTCTTGAATTTATTTGGGAATTGCTTCACAGCAAGAAGCGAAATAAGGAAATTTAAACGAGGATTTTAAAGAAAGCTTTGAATCGGGAATGCTTTTTTGCTTCGTAGGTATATAAGTTTTATTTTTGTGGAATTTTAATGAAAACATCATTAAGGCTAAACACTAAAATTCAATCTGCTTTGGATCTATTTGCAAAATTAAAAACGAATATGGGCCCTTTGGGCAAACACTCAGAGTTTGCAGACGGCTACTTTTCATTCCCTAAACTGGAAGGTGAAATCAAGCCCCGGATGAAATTTCAGGGTAAAGAAGTGCTTACCTGGAGCTTAAACAATTACCTGGGTTTGGCAAATCATCCTGAAGTAAGAAAGGCAGATACAGATGCTGCTGCCAAGTGGGGTGCTGCTTATCCGATGGGTGCCAGAATGATGTCTGGTCAAACAGATCTTCATGAGCAGTTGGAGAAAGAGTTGGCAGAATTTGTAAGTAAAGAAAAATCTTATTTGTTAAACTACGGGTACCAAGGGATCATGTCTGTTATCGACTCGATTCTTGACAGAAAAGACGTAGTAGTATATGATTCAGAGTGTCATGCTTGTATCATCGATGCTTTGAGAATGCACTTGGGAAAGAGATACGTATTCCCTCATAACGATATCGAAAGCTGCGAAAAGCAACTTGAAAGAGCAACCAAACTTGCTGCTGAAACAGGAGGAGGAATCCTCGTTATCACAGAAGGTGTATTCGGCATGACCGGAGATCAGGGCAAGTTGAAGGAAATCGTTGAGCTAAAAAGCAAATTCGAATTCAGACTTTTAGTAGACGATGCGCACGGCTTTGGCACAATGGGAAAAACCGGCGCAGGTGCCTGTGAAGCACAGGGCGTACAGGATCAAGTTGATTTGTACTTCTCCACTTTTGCAAAATCTATGGCAAGTATCGGTGCATTTATCGCCGGTGATGCTGATGTGATCTTGTTTTTGAGATACAATATGAGGTCCCAAATCTTTGCAAAATCACTCCCAATGATCATGGTAGAAGGTGCATTGAAACGACTGGAATTACTTCGTACAAAACCTGAGTTGAAAGAAAACTTATGGAAAATCGTGAATGCACTTCGTAAGGGACTTCATGAAAATGGATTCAGCACAGGAAAGTCAAACTCTCCCGTTACCCCTGTTGTATTGAATGGCACTGTAGGCGAAGCTGCGGCACTTACACGGGATTTGAGAGAAAATTACGGGATCTTCTGTTCAGTAGTTATTTACCCTGTGATACCTAAAGGCATGATTATCTTGAGGTTGATCCCCACAGCTGTTCACACGCTTGAGGATGTAGAAGAAACTATCAAGGCCTTTGCAGCTATCAAGGATAAATTGACCAGCGGAGTGTATAAGAATAGTGAATATGCTATTTCGGTAGGCGAGTAAAAAAAAAAGTAAAAAAAATGGCCTCTGGGTTGAATTAGCAAGTATTTGGCCTATATTGTTTCTAAATAAACTTATCATCAACCTTAAAAACACACTTTTACTATGAGCAAATTTAGTGAAGTTAGAGACCTTGTAATGAGCCTAGAGGGCGATTTCGAAAAATTCTATGAGAAGGGCAATCAAGCAGCCGGTACTCGAGTAAGAAAAGGTATGCAAGACCTGAAAAACTTATCTCAGGATATCCGTAAGGAAGTTCAGGATAAGAAAAACGCAGAGTGATCTTAGCAATAAAAAAAGGTGGCTAAATAGTCACCTTTTTTTTATGCCTTACATAAAGTAAAACTCAAAACTCCACTTTATTATTTTCCGGGCGAAGATCAGCCATTCTCTTAGACGGATCGATTTCCACAGACTTAATTGTGTTTATATTTTTTTGTAGCATGAATGCCTTTGTCAGATTAGTCCATGGCCAAGCCGCTGTAAGAACTCTTGCGGGCATTCCTTTTTCGGCTGGTTTCTCCCCTCTCATGATCACCATAGGCAGATAAACTAGTTCCGAAGTCCCATCGACGTAAGTAATGACAACATCCAGAGGCATCGGCATCAACCCAATTCTTTCCAACGTTATCTCTGTTTGTTCCCCCATCGGTTTTACTGATTTGACTCCATAATCGATGGTCTTAGTCGTGTTTACAAAATATTCCTTATACCAATCCAACTCCAGACCACTTCCCTTTTCCATCACCCTGATCAGGTCATTTACATTTGGATGCTTGAATTTCCACGTATTGAAATACCTCAACATTCCGCGGTCGCGCACCTCTGCGCCAATCACATATCCTAATTGCTCCAGAAAAACAGCTCCCTTCGAATAGGCTGCCGCACTGTAGGCGGAATTTGTGTGATAATGATCAGAATGGGTAGACATTGGTTCCTCCTGACCTGATTTGGCAAGCCTTAAATAACCCGCGTAAGAGCCACTGTGAGGATTACCGGAACTTTGGAAAATTGAAGCCCTTGCCAGACTTGATGCGTAGCTGGTAAAACCTTCGTCCATCCAAGGATAAAGAGATTCGTTTGAAGCCAAAACACCATGAAACCAGCTATGGGCAAGCTCATGAATCATCACTCCCGACAAACTTGAAATACCTCTTTCTCCGGTGATAAAAGTTGACATCGCATATTCCATTCCTCCGTCACCACCCTGAACTACCGAGAATTGCTTGTAAGGGTATTGTCCAAAATTCTCAGAAAAAAAGTTGATTGCCTTTGGGGTGTATTCTTTTAGCTTTTCCCAACTTTCACTGGTATTCGGCCCAGGGATGAAGAAATGGTGAACAATAATACCATTCTCCATTTGAATCTTATCATGCTGGTAGTTGGGATCGGCACCCCACATGAAGTCGTGAACCTTTGGCGCTACAAAATGCCATGTCAGCGTCTTTCCTTTTACTTCAGGCACTTTTACTCCGGCATTCTCGTAGCCATAACCGATTTCATTTGGGTTTTGCAAATAGCCCGTTCCACCCAAAACATATGTTTTGTCTATGGTGATTTTCACATCAAAATCTCCCCAGATTCCATAAAACTCCCGTGCTATGTAAGGATTTGCATGCCAGCCTTGCTCATCGTAATTGGCCATTTTGGGATACCATTGCGACATAGATAAGCGGACGCCTTCCTCACTGTCTCTTCCGGATCTGCGAATTTGAAGTGGCACTTGCCCTGAAAATTCCAGTTCAAAAGTCACTTCTGAATTTGGAAGAATTGGATCGGAAAGTTTCACTTCAAGGATTGTTTCAACTTCTTTGAATTCGACACCTTTGCCGTTCATTTTCAGGTTGCTCACATGGATATAACCGATCTCATCCGGCTTGAGCTTTGCGATGCGGTCTGCCACTCTTCTGTCCGGATCAGCGATTGTTCTCGATCTCACATCCATCATACTTCCCGGCTGGAAAGCATTGTAATACAGATGATAAAAAACACGATCTAACGTGTCCGGAGAATTATTTGTGTATTTCAGCACCTGAGTACCGGTGTATTGATTTTTTTGGACGTCCATCTTCACATCCATTTGGTAATCAACAGCCTGTTGAAATCTCACCGTCTGGGCAAAAATCAACTGACTAGTCAGGAAAAGAAAAAGCCCAAAAAGAGGCTTTACCGCACTGTTTTTCATGATAAATATTTTTTTCCAAAGGAAATGAAAACTCCTTCCCTACCCAAACCAACTATCAAAAACCAAGGAATTGACTTCTTTTCAAATACTCTTTCCATTGGAATAAAAAACGATCTCAAATCTGAAGCTTTTAACTTAATTCCAATTAAGAATTTAAACCATCAACAACGTATGAAGAAAATCTACCTTTTGATTGTGGCGGCTTTGTTCAGTCTGGGAGTCCAGGCACAGCAAGTCAACATGGATCAATTCAAATCCATGAAAGCCCGAAGCATAGGCCCGGGAGCAATGAGCGGCCGAATTACCGCTATTGATGCGGTGGATGACAATCCGAGCATTATGTATGCAGGGTCGGCATCAGGCGGACTTTGGAAATCAACTTCCGGAGGCATTACTTGGGAACCAATTTTTGACAATGAGAAAGTGCATTCTATCGGTGCAATTTCCGTATACCAGAAAAACCCAAACATTATTTGGCTTGGAACTGGCGAAGGCAATCCAAGAAACTCCCTCAATCTGGGCTACGGGGTGTACAGGTCGCTCGATGCAGGTAAGACCTGGCAACTGATGGGCTTGGAAAAAACCCGCGCCATTCACAGAATCATTGTTCATCCGGACGATCCAAACACTGTTTTTGTGGGAGCAATCGGATCTCCATGGGGCGAGCAGGAAGATCGTGGTGTTTACAAAACTACCGACGGTGGTAAGACCTGGTCAAAAATCCTTTACGTCAATACCAAAACAGGTGTGGGCGAAATGATCATGGATCCAAATAATCCAAATAAGATCTTCGTCAACATGTGGGAGCACAGACGTTATCCATGGTTTTTTGAATCAGGAGGGGAATCTTCCGGCCTTTACGTCACTCATGACGGTGGGGAAAATTGGAAAAAGCTGGACGAAAAAAACGGCCTTCCAAAGGGTAAATTGGGAAGAATGGGCTTGGCAATGTCTGCGAATAACAGCAGTAAAGTCTATGCTTTGATCGAGTCTTCGAAAAACGCCCTTTATGCTTCTGAAGATGGCGGAGAGAAATTCACCATGATCAATGACAAAGAGGATATCGGTGACCGTCCTTTCTATTACTTCGAAATCTACGCGGATCCAAAGAATGAAAACCGAATCTACACCCTCTATTCCCGAGTGGGGATGAGTGAAGATGGAGGCAGATCCTTCCGTCAATTACTGGAATACGATGGAGTACACCCGGATCATCATGCTTTCTACATTAATCCCAATGATCCCAACTTATTGATCGATGGAAATGACGGAGGGTTGAACATTTCCCGAGACATGGGCAAAACCTGGTATTTCGCAGAAGGAATTACAGTTGGTCAGTTTTACCACATCAATGTGGACAATGAAATTCCTTACAATGTCTATGGAGGTATGCAGGACAATGGTTCATGGACCGGGCCAGCTTACATTTGGAGAGTCGATGGCATCAGAAATACTTATTGGCAGGAGATATCCTTCGGCGATGGTTTTGATGTGGTATCCCATCCTTCAGATTCCCGATATGGATACACCATGTCTCAGGGAGGTAACGTAACACGATTTGACAAGCAGACCGGGCACAACAGAGTAATCCGTCCGACGCATCTTGATAAAGACGTGTTCCTGAGATTTAACTGGAATGCCGCAATCGCACAGGATCCCCATGATCCAAACACAGTGTACTACGCATCGCAGTTCCTGCACAAGTCAACCAATTCAGGTGAAACCTGGGAAATCATCTCTCCTGATCTGACGACAAATGATTCCACCAAACAGCGACAGCAAATGACCGGTGGATTGACTTTTGATATCACAGGAGCAGAAAACCACACTACCGTCATCACAATTGCACCAAGTCCGGTGGACAAAAATGTAATCTATGTAGGTACGGATGACGGCAATGTTCAAGTCACTCAGGACGGTGGCAAGACATGGACGAATGTAGCTCCAAAGCTTACAGGATTGCCTAAAGCTTCCTGGATCCCTCAGATTCAGGCTTCCCAATACAGCGCAGGTGAATTCTGGGTAATTGCCAACAATTACAGAAACAATGACTTCGCCGCTTACGCCTATCATAGCTCTGATTTCGGAAAGTCCTTTACCCGTATCGCTGATGATACTAAAGTGTGGGGATACACCCTTTCAATCAAGCAGGATACGGAAGAACCAAACTTGGTATTCCTCGGAACTGAATTCGGATTGTACGTATCATTCGACAAAGCCAAAACATGGAATAAGTGGGAGCACGGCTATCCAAAAGCTGTTTCTACTTACGACATGACCATTCAAGAAAGAGAAGCTGATTTAGTGATCGGTACTTTTGGCCGTGCGATTTATGTGTTGGATGATATCCGTCCATTAAGAACTTTTGCTAAAAATGGTGGAAAGGCTCCTGCCGGTAAAGTTTCTGCATTCCCGGCTCCGGATGCTTACCAGGCTGTCATTCAAAGAGCACATGGCGAGCGTTTCATGGCGAGCGGAAAATACGCTGGTGAAAACCGCGAAACAGGAGGAAGACTAAGCTACTTCATCAATGATGATAAGGAAAAGCTCGATTCAGTTACAGTGAAGATTTCAAATGCTTCCGGAGAACAAATCAGAACTTTGAAGGCTCTTCCTTCAAAAGGAGTAAACAGAATCATCTGGAACCTGGATCGCAAATCTTCGGCAGAAATGACCGGCGGATTTGGAGGCGGTGGCCAAGGTGGTGGTGGTGGCGGTCGCAGAACTGGTTTCTTTGAACCAGGCGGAGGTCCTGCCCTACCCGGAACTTACAAAGTGGTCTTCGAATATGGAGGTGAAACTTCAGAGACTTCCATCGTGGTAAACTCCGACCCAAGAATCGAAACTAAATTGACTGATTTGCAGGCTAAAGATGCTTTCATGAAGAAAATTGAAGCGCTATCTACTGAAGTAAGCGCAGCAACCAAGCAACTGGATGAAGCACAGAAAACCATCGATAAAGTAAACACGCTGACGAAAGATATTACTACTCCTGAAGCGAAGGCTTTGGCTGAGGCAGCTAAGGAAATTAAGAAGAAACTGGATACTACTCGAGAGGCTTTCAATGGTCCAAAAATTGAAGGTCAGGGAATTGCAAGAAGCCTTTTCCCAACTACTATGACTCGACAGTTTGCACCGAGAAGTTATGCCAGTTCCTCTTTTGCAGCTCCTGGCCCTACTGAGGAAAGACTTTACACGCAGGCAAAAGAATCCGCTGACGAAGCAATTGCCAAAGTGAATGTATTCATAAACGGCGATTGGAAAGCTTTCGAGGAGAAAGTGAAAAGCACTCCGATTGACTTATTTGAGAAGTTTAAGGATTAATTCAATTCAGTTTGATTTTACTAAAAGCACCTGTGGAAACGCAGGTGCTTTTTTCGTTTTCAGGAATGTCAAAAACCTGTCGATTCCTTATCTTAGAGTAAATATTTTTGAAATCATGATCATAGAAGCTGCAAAAAGGGAACTCGTCCAAAATGGCTATATCTCTCTCTAAAAAGTTGGAAGGGAAGTATTCCAAAAACCGGATCTACTTAAAACCAGTTCCAGCAATCTTCAAAAGACCAAATTTTGAGAATCTCAAAAGATTTTATGTGTATTCGGATACCTGCACATAAAGTCAATCTGGCCTCGACTACGCTCGGCCACCGCACCTTTAGGATTTAGAGGGATAGGGAGGAAATGCGGCGGTGCCGCATTTCCTCCCTATCCCAAGTCTTAAAACTAAAATCCGGTCCCTGAGCGTAGTCGAAGGGAAAGGTTTTCAGAATTTTATTTTGGCACGTGCAATCAAGCGAATACACATAAAAGATTTTTATCAAAAAATACCTCACTAAATATTGTAAGGTTGAGGTTAATAAAATTGTTCTTCTCTATTTTTGGGACTATGCCTAAAACCTCGAACATCTACCACTTTGAGTCCGAAAACGTCTAAAATTTCCTGGAAAACTGCAGCCGGACTCGTTGTTTCCAATATGATCGGGACTGGAGTCTTCACCAGTTTGGGTTTTCAGCTTTTGGAAGTTCAAAATACCTGGTCGATCCTTTTGCTTTGGGTTTTGGGTGGAGGCATGGCTTTGATCGGGGCTTTGGTCTATGCAGAGTTGGGAACTCATTTCCAGAAATCCGGCGGTGATTATATTTTTCTATCCGAATCCATTCATCCTTCTGTAGGTTATTTGTATGCCTGGGTTTCGATGACGGTTGGTTTCTCAGCACCTATTGCGATTGCGGCCATGGCAATGAATCAATACCTCAAGCCGATTCTAGGGGAAACGTTGATTCCGGGATTATTCTTTTTACTGGCAGTTCCGATCGCTCATATGTTTAGCGTCCGTCGCTCGGGATCGGTCCAGGATATTCTCACACTGGTGAAAATTGGGTTTGTTTTGATCCTCATCGGACTCGGCCTTTATTATGCTCCTGCTATGGAAATGCCTGCATTCAATTTTTCATCCTCCTGGCAAAATGAAGTAATCATGCCCGGTTTTGCGGTATCCCTGATCTATGTTTTTTATGCCTATACCGGTTGGAATTCGGCTGCTTACATCGTGGATGAAGTTGATCAACCCGGAAAAAATCTGCCAAAAGCTTTAATCTCCGCGACAGTCTTTGTGATGGTTATATACGTTTTGCTTCAAATGGTTTTTCTCAAGCATGGGAGTTTCACCCAACTCGAGGGAAAAGTAGAAGTCGCTGATATCGCATTTGGCAATCTGTTTGGACCCAGCGGAGCACTTTGGGTGAGTTTCTTCATTGCGGTGCAATTGATCGCCACAATAAGCGGATATGCATGGGTGGGACCCAGAATCACTTATGCCATGGCCCAGGATTTCAAACTTTGGAAGCCACTGGCAAAAGTGAACCAAAACGGGATACCCATTCGCGCAATTCTACTGAACACGGGTATCAGTTTCGGTTTATTTCTCACCGGCTCATTTGAGCAAGTGATGCTATATGCAGGATTTGTACTTCAACTGATGGGAACCATCACCGTTTATTCTTCTTTGAGGATCAAGAAAGCCGGCGGATTCAAAAGTCCCTGGAAACCCTGGATTCAATGGATTTATATCTTTTTCAGTTCGGGAGTGATGATTTATCTTTTCTGGGACAGACCTTGGGAAAGCTTCGCAGGACTGGGAATTCTTGCAATCGGAATGATTTTATTTCTGTTTGACAGAAAGAATTCACTCTTACCCGCTTAGCTAGCTTAGGTTTAGTTGGCAGTGATTCCATTTGCGTTTTTGGTCACGGAAAAAATAAAATCCAAAGCCCCAAAAAACAATAAACCCGACTGGAGATCCAGCCGGGCTTCGTTTATCTGTCAGCATAATGCTCAGAATAATAAGCTTGGTAGGCCCCCGAAGTCACATTCTCCAGCCAATCCTGATTATCCAAGTACCAGTCGATTGTGAGTGAAATCCCTTCGTCAAACTGTAGGCTTGGCTCCCAGTCCATCTCTTGCTGGATTTTGGTAGCATCTATCGCATAGCGAAGATCATGGCCTGCACGATCC
>VFKK01000037.1 GCA_009885605.1 Cyclobacteriaceae bacterium
AAATAGCATATTTTTATATGGATAAGGTACTATTGAAAGACCTTAAGAAGCAGGATAAATTCACTAAGTTTTTTCAGATATGGGAAAAACAGGAATTTAAAAACCAAACTGACGACAAGAAATTGCTTGAAGATCTTGAGATTCTCAGCAAGAATATTGGAATGAGTGAAGGCTTGGTGATTGCCTGTTTTGATTATCGAAATCTCAATCTTGCATTCTTCACAGGAAATGTGGAAAAGCTTACCGGATATCCTGAATCAATGTTTCGAAAGAAAGGAATGGAAACATCCTTCACGATGATTCACCCGGAAGACAGGCCGGAGTTATTTCGATTCCAAAAAATTGTCTTCGAAAATTTCCATCAGCTAAGCCTTTCGGAGCGGCACACCTTTGAGTTTTCTTACACCACGCGCTGGGTTCATCGTGTTACTGGAGAAGTTGTTTGGATGATGGGAAGAGCAAGGCCCTACTTGATAGACGAAGCTGGTAACTTTGCGATGGATTTGCATATAATAGTTCAGCTTTTCACTCCTCCCAAAAGTGATGGATACGATTGGAACTACTCCTATACCAAAGATGACAAAACACGAATTTTTGTAAGTAAGAATACCCCAGTCAATCAAGAAGTCTCGCTCACAAAAAAGGAAAAAGAAATTGTCAAATTGATTTTGGAAGGAAAGGAGTCTAAAGAAATTAGTTCCGTTCTGAATATTTCCGTGAATACTGTCGGAACTCACCGGAAAAACATTCTCAGGAAACTTGGAGCAAAAAATGTGGGAGAAATGATTAAAATTTTGGCTTCCTAAGACTTTTGATAGTAGTCTGTAAATCAATAGAATCCGGGAAAACCTCAGCTCTTTTCAAAAAAATCCCTGACTAAGTCTTGTAATTTTATTTTCAGGGCTTACATTTGCATCCACAAATCGCTCAAATAACGTTTTGAGTAAACAAATAAGCGAGAGTAGCTCAGCTGGTAGAGCACGACCTTGCCAAGGTCGGGGTCGCGAGTTCGAATCTCGTCTCCCGCTCATAAAAGCCCTTGTTTCAAGGGCTTTCGTGTTTAGGGCAATTGTAGCTTGGAAATTTTCAAGTGAAGCCGGGATGGTGGAACAGGTAGACACGCAAGACTTAAAATCTTGTGAGAGCAATCTCGTACGGGTT
>VFKK01000233.1 GCA_009885605.1 Cyclobacteriaceae bacterium
AACAACCGAAGAGACTTTTTACAGAAAATCGGATTGGGAACTGCCGGTTTAGGAATCGCGGCAACATTACCCGTTTCTGCTTCTAACGTCTCCACAAACTCCAGGAATGAATCTGCTCCGGACGATAACCAATATTTACAAATCGGTGATGATATCGCCATCGCCCAAACCTCCTTTGGAAAGGTGCAGGGCTATATTATGAATGGAGTTTACACCTATTTGGGAATTCCCTACGGAGCCGACACTTCGGGGAAAAACCGATTTATGGCTCCGCAAAAACCTACTCCCTGGACTGATGTAAAGCCGACTCTTTGGTGGGGAAATACAGCTCCCCAAATCATGGACAAGAGATATGCAAATGTGAATGCCTCATTTGCCGACCACTGGAACTATGACGATGTGAGTGAAGATTGCCTCCGGCTGAATGTCTGGACTCCCGGAATTGTTGATGGCAAAAAGCGTCCGGTGATGGTTTGGCTGCATGGTGGCGGATTTACCAACGGAAACGCGATCGAGCAAGACGGTTATCACGGTGAAAATTTCAGCAAGAATAAAGATGTGGTCTTTGTATCCATCAATCATCGACTCGGACCGATCGGATACACCGATTTCTCAGGAGTGGGTGGGGATAAATATTCTGCATCCGGAAATGCCGGAATGCTGGACATCATCGCATCCTTGCATTGGGTTCGTGATAACATCGCCAACTTTGGAGGAGATCCCTCCAATGTCACCATCATGGGCCAATCCGGAGGCGGAGCCAAAGTCACTGCGACAATGGCTATGCCTGCGGCAAAAGGATTGGTGCATAAGGGTGTTGCACTCAGCGGATCCATGTTGAATGGAATAGATCCGGCTTATTCCAAAAAGCTCGGAGAATATGTAATGAAGGAAGCAGGTTTGACTCCTGAGACACTGGACAAAATTCAGGAAATCAGCTGGCGAGAATATCTCGATATCGCCAACCGGGCTGCTGAGAAAATGAGGAACGAAAACACCGGAAGTACCCGAACAGGATTTGCTCCGGTAGCGGATGGTGTTCATTTACCCGCAGGAGAATTTTTCTCAAGCCCTTCTGGAGTTGAGGCAAATATCCCGCTCATGATTTGCACAACTTTCCATGAGTGGAATCCCACCCGAACAAGTCCTGAGCTCGATTCGATTGATCTCACAGGAGTCGTTGAAAAGCTAAAACCAAGATTTGGTGCCGACACAGAGAAAATCGTAAATGCCTATCAGGCCAACTTCCCGGACAAAAAGCCTTCGGAAATCTGGGCTTTGGTGGTCTCTAACAGACAAAATGCTATAAAAGCTGCCAATGCGAAAGCCAGTCAGCCTGCCCCTGTTTATCTAGCCTGGTTTGGCTGGGAACCTCAGCTTTACAATGGAAGAATGAAAGCATTCCATTGCATCGACATTTGTTTCTGGTAT
>VFKK01000347.1 GCA_009885605.1 Cyclobacteriaceae bacterium
TAGTTTCCGAAGTGTAACGAGGGAAATCCACCCATTTTTAGGGTTGATCAATGTTTAAAATCAAATAGTCAAGGATATTTCTTTCAGTACAAAATTCTGCCTATTTGAAGTAAATAACCAGGCATTAAGGTTTTTGGTTACTTTTTGGCTTCAAAAAGTAACGAAAGAAAAAATGGCGAGTAAGAATTGAATTAAAGAGAAACTTCAATTTTTCATGGGAGAACTCGTTTTGCTTGTGCCGAGAAAAAAATAGGTCTAATTATTACTTCAAAACCTTCCTTAAAACCCTTCTCGCATTTCCTCCAACCAATTTTTGAATTTCCTCGCTGGAAAGGCCTTTCGCAGAAAGCGCATCGGTCCATTTTTCCACACCAAAATAATCAGCGATCACCGGTAAATAATTGGCGTCCATGTCTGTGCCCAATCCTACATGATCTATCCCGACAGTATCTATTAGCCTCAACGTGTTATAAGTAAAGTCCTCCAAATCCGTTGAAAACCCGGAAGGCCAGGCTCCGATTATTCCGCCGGTTTCAGCGATAAGATTAGCGTGTTGGACGCTTATCGCCCGAGCGCTGACAGGACGGAAATTTCTTTCCTGCAAAATACTGTGGGATACCATGATAGGCGAACCCGTGATTTCAGCAACATCCTGGCAAGTTTTGAAAGTAGCATGTGCCAAATCTATGACCATTCCAAGTTCATTCATTCGCTGGACTATTTTCTTTCCATAGGAGGAAAGCCCCGAATTTATAGGATCAGAGGTTTGTAAATCCCCGACATCATTTGGAGCATAATGAACGAGTTGGATCGAGCGGACTCCATCTTCATAGGCCATATTGATGCGGTCGAGATCCCCTTCAATAAAATCAGCTCCCTCGCAGGATAAAAATAGTTTCACTGTTCCGGAGGTTTTCAATTCCTCGGGGGAGGTGGAGATCTGACCTTCAGAACTTGCAATCAATTCCTTGAGAATAAACAGTTGACGTTTATATTCCCCCCATGCTTCTCCTTCATTAAATTTTCTGGAGGTTATTTTCCCACCCTCATTGATTTTTAAAACCGGAAGGTCTGAAACAATACTTAAAAATGCTCCCTGAACCTTCGTAGAATTCATGGATTCAATGGATTTCCGGAAGGCTTCATCTCCGGTATAAGTATCTGTTCCCTTTCTAAAAAAAGCTGCAGGATGGCAATGAAGATCAAATAACCCGTCGACTAAAACTGGTCTTTTTGAACTTGCGAAACCAAAATCGGGGATTAATGCCACTCCTGCCAGCGATCCCATTAACTTCAAAAATTCCTTTCGATTGATCATAAGTTGATGGGTTGGTGTGTGGGAACCTCCTTACTGAATTAAAGAAAAGTGGATGTTTACTTATCGGTTTGTGGTGGCGATCTCTTTGTTTTTTCTGCTCCATTCGCTCCAGGAACCCACATAGAGTTTGGGGATTTCTAATCCTGCATAATCAATGGCGAGCAAGGTATGGCAAGCCGAAACCCCCGATCCGCAATGCACGATTATGTTTTCATTTTCATATTCCGCTAATAGTTTCTTATACTTTTCCCTCAACTCATCCGGGGAAAGAAACAAGCCATTCAAATTCATATTGGAAGTTAGAGGGACATTTATAGCGTCGGGAATATGGCCAGCAATCAAATCAATCGGCTCTTTTTCTCCCCGGTAGCGCACAGCATCCCGCACATCTACTACGAGATAATTTTCGTCTCGCGAGACTTCTTCTACTTCATTCATATCTGCCAAAGGAAGTCCCCACTTTTCCGCGAGGTAATTTCCTTTTTTTTTTGGGGTTACTATGTTGGAATTAATCGGGAAGCCTTCTTGCTCTGCTGACTGAAAACCACCATCCAACACCTGAACTTTTTCGTGGCCCACGGATCTAAGCATCCACCAAAAACGTGCTGCTGCATTGGAGCCATTCTTATCGTCATAGACGATTACATGGCTGTCTCTGTTAATCCCGAGTTTTGACAGGGTTTCGGAAAAATCCTTTAAATCAGGCAAAGGATGTCTCCCTCCATTTGACAAGTCTTCTTTGATGTCGGCCAGTTCTGTATTGATATCGACAAACAATGCCCCGTCCAAGTGTTGCATTTCATAGGCAGTTCTCGGGTTGTTACTAGCGTCTACAAGCACAAGATTCTCCCTCTTGTAAATTTTCAATAATTCGCTCGCCCGGATGATAGGTGAAATAGTATCTGCCATGATTTTGGTTGATTTTTAAGATTGGTATCAGGATGATTTGCTAAGATATGGAACTTCCAATTTTGGAATTAATTCGTCCTGATTTCTCATTTGGAAAGATCTATAATAATGAGCTGTTCCGATTTTAGGATTAAAAAAGGGTGTAGCTTTTGACTACACCCTATTATCATTTCCATTGGTTATTTCTCCAGATTCTTTTTAATGAAAGCCACACTCTGTGGGATTTGCTCCACAGACCTGGAACTTTCATCTTCAATTACCAGGTATTTTGTTCCCTGCTTTTTAGCTTGTTTGATGAGTCCGGCGATGTCAATATCACCTGTTCCCAGGACTACGTTGGTCTCCACATCACCGCGACCGTCTGGTGAACCGGGAGTTCCGATTTTACGGTCTTTCAAGTGAAGTTGCGGAAATTTGCCTTTATACTTTTTCATAATCTTCACCGGATCCCCTCCACCCATCGCTACCCAGTATACATCCATGTTGAAGGCAAAATGCTCAGCATTTTTCAGCATGTAATCCATTACGACTCCTTTGCCTTCCTTCGCAAACTCATATCCATGAGGATGATATGTGAAGGTGATTCCCTCTTTTTTCAGTTGCTCACCTACAGAATTGAAAAGTGCCGTAGCAACTTTGATTTCGTCCATCGAGATAGTTCCTTCAGTATGAGGAATCCAATAACAGGTCGCATATTTTGCTCCGTACTTTTTGGCCTGATCGATTATCGGTTTTAGAGTTTTGGTTAGTTGGTTGTAATCAGCGCTTACGCCAACTACTCTGAGGTTGTTATCCGCGAGGAGTTTGCCGTATTCTGCGTCAGACA
>VFKK01000085.1 GCA_009885605.1 Cyclobacteriaceae bacterium
ACTCTCCATCGGGTAGCGTATCCAACCCATCGTAATTTCCGCTGATCCCGACAAACCGCTCCACATGGCTGTACCAGGGAGCCACATCCTCATACCTGATTGGCCAGTCAACCGCAAAACCATCCCGACCAGGACCTTCAAAATCATACTTACTCCACCGCTGAGTTTGTCGGGCCCAGATCAGGGATTTCCCTCCAACCTGATAGCCTCGTATCCAATCGTAGGGTTTGGTCTGAACGTATGGATGTTCTGAGTCTTTGACAAAAAAATGCTCTGTATCTTCCTTATATGCATAGCATCGATTGACAACGGGGTTTGCGATTTTATCAGCTCTCGGAATCTGATTGTGATGAGGCATTTCCCATGGTGAAGCGGTCATTGTCGGGTAATCCTTCAAATGTTGAATATCCCTTCCTCGCTCCAAAACAAGAGTTTTCAAACCTTTTTCGCAAAATTCCTTGGCAGCCCACCCCCCGCTGATCCCTGATCCGACGACTATGGCATCGTAACTATGAGTATTCATAGCTGAAAAATAAGAGTTTGTGACGGGAGTTTTTGGAAAAAAATTTATTTAGTGTTTTGGCAACTTTCGGCTCTAAAAAAATCGAGAAAAAGAATCCATGATTGGTTTTAATTCAGGATAAATGCTTCTAGCAAATCATTATTCATTCATGGATTCAAATAGAAAAAGGGAATAGTGCAGGCAACAAATCTGCTCTTTCTATTCCCTTTTTGTCCAAAAAACAACGGACTATTTCCTCTGGATCTATCTGCAATTTACTCGTATCTCAACGATTCGATCGGATCCAATTTACTGGCTTTGTAAGCAGGGAAAAATCCAGAAAGTAATCCCACCACAACACAAATAACAAAGGAAACAAACATCCACAGCCAGGGTATCAGGAATCCTCCAAAACCTACTACACTGGCAATTACATTCCCAATTATAATTCCAAGAATAAGGCCTAAAAAGCCTCCGAGCACACAAATCATGATCGCTTCAATAAGGAACTGCTGACGAATTCGAAGGGGTGTAGCTCCGAGTGCTTTGCGGATCCCAATCTCTCTTGTCCGTTCAGTCACGGAAACCAACATGATATTCATCAGGCCAATTGAAGCTCCCAAAAGGGTGATAAAGCCAATTCCGAAACCCCCTATTCTAAGATATCCTGCTACTTCTTCCAGACTTTCAGCCACAGATTCACTTTTTGTCAGATCGAAAGAATCTTCCATAGTCACACGATCCTGACGTATTTTACGCATCATCCCGGTAGCCTGACCCATTTCATAATCAATCCGATCAGGTCCCGAAGCAACTCCGGTAATTTGGTAATTGAATGTTCCTCGACGATCCAGTCTGCTTCCGTTTTCGATAGGGATCAGAATTTGCCTGTCCGCTCCCTGATCAGGACCCATTCCGCCTTGCTTTTCCATCACCCCGACAATAGTATATGGCCTGCCCAAAAAACTGATTTTTTGATTGATAGGATCTTCACCGCTTTCGAAAAGAATGGTTTGAATCTCTTGTCCAATAACACAGACGCTATTTCCGTACCGAACTTCCAGATTACTTAAATTTCTTCCTTTCTCAATCTTGATGGCTTTCAGATTGATGTAATTTTCATCTATCGCCCGAATCCTTGCATTTGGATCTGTTTTTTTGGAACCTTTTTTGACTTCGGCGGCTCCTGTCACAGTAGTAAAGACTGTTGAAATTCCGATGCTGCTGTATTCATTCTTGAAATCCTGAACCTCCCGGTAAGTCATTTTAGGATAGGTTTTATCGGTTTTTCCCTCCTGAATCGCTCGGCCGCCGGTGAAGCCTTTGTTTCGAATATCAAATGAGTTGGCGCCTAATCCTGCGAAACTATCCGCAATCTGAGCTTTGATCCCATCGATGGCGGTCAGCATTCCTACCAACGAGGAAATCCCGATTGCAATGATGGCTCCTGTCAGAACTGTTCTGAGAAGATTTATTTTAACTGAGCGAAGTGCTTCGCGAATATTTTCGATCAAATTCATGGTATGTCCGAATTGGAACAGATAATTTAAGAATAAGTAAAAATGGATGTTAAGTATAAGTAAATATCAATTAAGAGGGTATTTGACAGAGAAAATTTAAATCTGCCATCAATGCATCCTGTCGCCTCGGAGGTCCATTTTTCGCAGAACTTCTGCTTCAAAATTTAACCATTCCTGCCATCGGGTATTGACCTTTTCAGGTCCGACATAATATCTCGCCAATTCGATGAAGGTGACGTAATGCCCTGCTTCTGAGATCATCAATTCGTAGTAAAACTTCTGCAATTCCTCATCTGCAATATTCTGCGAAAGCAGTTTAAAACGCTCGCAACTTCGGGCTTCAATCAATGCATTCATCAATAGATTTTCAGTAAGTTGATGCATTCGGCTTCCTCCTGATTTCATAAACTCAAAGAGTTGGATGACATATTCATCTTTTCTGGGCTTTCCAAAACTCAACTTTCTCTTCCGAATCTGATCCATCACTCTCTCAAAATGCCCCCATTCCTCGGCAACTATCGGGGTAAGTGTATCAACTAAATGATCCAGATCATGATAACGCAGAATCAAACTGATGCAGGAAGAGGCAGCTTTTTGCTCGCAATAAGCATGATCCGCCAGAATGTCCTCGATTTGCATCTCTGCTATTCCGACCCATCTTGGGTCAGTTGGAAGCTTGAGATGAAGCATTTTTTGTCTGGTACTTTCCTCCCAACTCATTTTTAATCGAATAAATACCAGGTTATTCCAAGGTCAAGAAAGGATTTGTATCCCGTATAATCCGGAGTCACAAAATAGCCTTCCTGTTCCATCAAACCACTGTTGAAGTGATTGTATTTCAATAGAACCCGGGTCCGGTTGATTCGGAAACTTAGGAAAAAATCCATAACTGGGTAAGCATACACATTGAAATCATTTTGCAAATGAAACTGCTGGGATCCGGGAAAGTAGGCCTCGGCATAATAATCCGAATGGTAGCGAACGTCCACACCCATCTGGACGACGACGTTGTTATCGAAGAAAGGACTATCTACGTAAAATTTCGAATTGGCGTAAATCTTCGGGATTCGGAATGCATCTTTTGCATCGCCTGTAATCTCAGTAAAAATAACCTCGTTATCCCATCTGAATTTTTTACCGATCTTGAAATTAGCAGTCAGTCCCGGCATCAGCATAAACGCCTCTCCCGAAGCTTGACTCGCGATTCGTTCTTCGTTGAAATAAATATAATTGTTGACCCTGTTAATCGTGAGGGATGGCCGGATTTGAAAATTCTTAAAATTCCCCAACAAAACCGCTTTGATTTGGTCCACTCCTGTGTTGGAGAAATCATTGGTCCAACGGTAGTGATTACCGGCATAATTCTGCTGCATGGATGTTGGCTTGTAGAGTGCTTTGGTGTACTCCAAAACGAGCCATGGCGATTTAAAAGTACCATGCAATCTAAAAGCTCCAGGCAGCAAATATTCACCATCAGCACTTAAAGCCCATTTTTCAGAGATATTTCCAATCAATTCCCCTCCGATGTAGACCTCATTGAATACATCATCTTCAGCCAGAAAAGGACTCTTCATCCTTCCTGATCTGAATTTTGCATAAGTATTGTAATAGAATCCTCCAAACGTTCCTTTGAAACCAACTTCATTTCTCCACTCGGCAAAATCATTGAAGTTTTGAGTTGTATCGGGTTGATTATATCTCGTCTTCGGAAAAAACAATGAATCTGATGTCGTTAAATCTGATTCGAAAATCAAATCTTGTTTCTTGCGATCAAAGACATGATAAAGCTGCAGTCCGTCTTTGACTTTGTACTCATGATAGAAGTGATATTCCTGTCTCAAATCTCTCGCTTGAGAGGCCTTCAACCAGACTTTAGCATCCTCATAGGTGAAATAAATTGAGGTGCTATCCACTTCAGGAGGAATGATTCCTCCTATTTCATTTACCACATGGCGCATCCTTCCGAAAGTCGCCATGATCCAATACTTCCCATTCTCTGTCCTGTAATTGGTCTGGAATGAATAGGAATTTTGCTCCGCCATATTATCATCCCGAGCTACCGGATTGAGTGTTTTGCGAGACCGAATCGTATGTAGTTCAAAACCAACATTCCAACGGGGATTGATATTTCGGGCAAATGCCAGATCCAGCATATTCCTGCTTCCTCCGCCAAAAAATGCGGACATCTCTGTAAAAGGTGATTTAGTGTCAAAATATCTGCCTTTCTCAGGTGCCCTGTGGTACAAATCATAAGCCTGAAAACCGGATCTTGTACCTATCAACTCAGGAACCTTGTAATAAATTGATTTAGTTGCGCTTCCAATATTTCCCAGATCCTGATATTTCCAGTTGCTTTTGGCGACTGGATCATAATTGTGAAAATTATCAAGCAAGGTATCCTGAGGATACAAAATCAATTTATTCAGCTTGATATCTTTTTCGAAGAATTGCAAACTCGAATTTGGTCCAAAAACCATGACCGTGCTATCATCCAATAAAGGTCGCCTTCCATCCACCTCTTCTCCTTCAGGAGTAACGATTTCACGGGTTTGACGCTGATTCGGATTAGTACTTTGAGTAGGATTGATAGGTCTTCGGCCCGTGGAAGGGATCGGTCGCTGAGCATACACCAATTGTATACTTAGCAAAAAAAACACGACTAAAATCCCAAATAACCTATATCTCACTAGTTTTTGTATTTTTTAAGACCTTTTGTTGGATCTGCTGCATCAGGATTTGTGCATCTTCCGATGAAAATCCCACCAAAATTGGAAGTACAAAAATCGGAATTTCTCCCATAAAACCCTCCGGGGCGGTGGATTTAACTTTCGCTGCATCTTTTTCTGTGGTTAATAGGACGACTTCCCGATCAGGATAGTTTTGACGGGCTTTTTTTAGCTTAGCAAAATCAGTTTCCACATAATCATGATGGTCAGGAAAACTCAGGATCTCGAGCACATCAAAATTATTTCTGCAAAATTTAACCAAGAGCTCATCGCTAGCCAGACCACTCAATAGAATTATAGAGGTTGAAAATTTGCTTCCCTCCTCAATCGGGTAAGGTTTTCCATACGTGATCTGCGAAAACAAGACTGGGGTTTTCAATCCTGCATACTGTGAAATTCGATCCTTAAACTCGTTTTTCAGACCCTCAGAAATTGTATCCGGGCACTTGGTTACGACAACCAAATCGGCTCTTTTTGCTCCTGATCGGCTTTCCCGAAGCCGTCCCGCCGGCATTAAATGGTCAGAGAAAAATGGTTGGTGAAACGTCGTCAAAAGAATATTTAAGTGGGCTTTGACCGACCGATGTTGTAACGCGTCATCCAAAATGATTACCTGCGGAATGTTCTTCTCAGATTTAATCTTCTGCAAAGCTGCTACCCTATCCTCCCCAACAAAAACCTGAATTTCCTTTCCAAATTTCTTATAAATCTGAAAGGGTTCGTCTCCAAAAATCCGTGGATTTGAAGCTTGATTTGCCTGAAAAAATCCTTTCGAAGCTCTGCCATATCCACGACTCAGGGTCCCCAGTTTAAAATCCTCTTTTAGCAGTCGAATCAGATGTTCCACCATGGGAGTTTTACCGGTTCCTCCCACGCTGAGGTTTCCCACCAAAATCGTCGGGATTGGTGATTCTGTGGTTTTGAACCAACCCTGATCAAAAAACCAGTTTCTCAGTCGGGTGACCAAGTTGTACAACAAGGCAAATGGATAAAGCAAAAAACCGTACCAGTGCATTCCTTAGAATTACTATTTTTGATCAAATAAACAGAAAATTATGGGAATAAAGGTCAGCGAGGTTATCTCGTATTTAGAGCAAATCGCCCCTCCTGCGTTTCAGGAATCCTATGACAATGCCACTCTGATCACAGGGAATCGTGAAGCTGATGTGGAAGGGATCATCTGCAGCCTTGATTGTACCGAGGATGTAGTGCGCGAGGCAATTGAACTTGGTGCCAATATGATCGTTGCCCACCATCCCATTGTGTTCAAGGGACTGAAGAGTCTGACCGGGAAAAATTATGTAGAGCGAACGATCATTTTGGCTATCCAAAACAACATCGCCATCTACGCCATCCATACCAATCTTGATCATGTGGCTCATGGTGTGAATAAAAGGATTTCAGACAGGCTTGGCTTGATAAAAACCCACATTCTCCAACCTAAAAAGCAACTATTAAGTAAGCTTGTTTTTTTTGTTCCGGAGGAAAATAAAGAGAAAGTACTTGTTGCTGTTTACCAGGCCGGTGCAGGAAAAATAGGAGAATATTCAGATTGCTCGTTTCAAGTAAAAGGTCAGGGTACATTTACTCCTTCGGAAATAGCAAACCCTTCAATCGGAGAAAGAGGAAAAGCTCAAACAGAAGAAGAAATCAGGGTTGAAGTACTTGTTGCAAACCATTTGCTGCCAAGGGTTCTTCAGGACATGAAAAAAGCTCATCTCTATGAAGACGTGGCCTATTATGTCCAACTCCTTGAAAATGAAAATCAGGATGTAGGGGCTGGTATGGTTGGTGAACTCTCTGAACCCATGGATGAATTAAAATTCCTGGATCATGTAAAAGAAAAGATGAATCTCAAAGTAATTAAACATACTGCACTTTCAGGAAAAAAAATCACAAAAGTGGCAGTCTGCGGAGGAGCAGGAATTTTTCTCCTCAGCGATGCCAAAAAAGCGGGTGCAGATGTATTTATCACCGCCGACGTGAAGTATCATGAGTTTTTCGACGCCGAATCCAAATTAATTCTCTGTGATATCGGTCATTATGAGAGTGAAATTTTCACAAAACAATTGCTTGGAGAAGTTTTGTCACAAAAATTCCCTAATATTGCACTCTATTTTACAAGAGTAGTTACAAATCCCACATCCTACCGATAGTACATGGAAAGTACAGTAGCACAAAAACTTGAGGCTATTCACAACCTTCAACTCATAGATTCCAGATTAGATGCCATTGTTAAAGTTCGCGGAGCTCTTCCAGAAGAGGTTCAGGACCTTGAAGATGAAATCATCGGCTATGACACTCGTTTAAATAAATTTCAGACTGAAATTGAATCTTTCGAAGATGAAATCAAGAGACTGAAAGAAGGTATTAAAGATTCTGAAAAACTGATCAAGAAGTATCAGGAGCAGCAGATGAATGTTCGGAACAACCGAGAATATGACGCCATCACCAAAGAATTAGAACTTCAGGACTTGGAAATACAAGTTTCCAAAAAGAAAATCATTGAAGCTGGTGTTAGAATCGATCAGAAAAAAGTCGATTTAGATGAACTTTCTGCTGTTATGAAAGACCGCAAGAAAGATCTTGATCAGAAGAAAGATGAATTATCTACAATCGTTTCTGAAAGCGAAACTGAAGAGTCAAAACTGAGAACTGATCGGGAGAAAGCGAGCAAAAAAGTTGACGAAAGGCTTGTAAAATCATACACCAAAATCAGAGCAAACGCTAAAAATGGCCTTGCAGTAGTGATGGTTAAAAGAGGAGCTTGTGGAGGTTGTTTCAACACAGTGCCACCACAAAGACAAGCAGATATTCGCGAGAAGAAAAAGTTGATCGTTTGTGAGCATTGCGGCAGAATTCTTGCCGGTGTGGAAGACGAAGTAGAAGATGAAGGAACTGCAAAAAAGAAGAGAGCAAGAGCTTAACAAAACTTTCCTTTTACCATAAAATCAAAACCCTGAAATTAAATTTTCAGGGTTTTTTATTGTTAAAAACTCTAAAAGAGTTGATTTTTCGGGCATTAAGTTTCTATCTTGAGCTCATGATAAAGTTTGCAGTACTATTTCTTCTATTGTTGTGCACAGGTTCTGTCTTCGCCAAGGGTACAGAATCCAAAACTTTTTTGGTGCTGTTCAAAGCAAAGGAATTAAAATCCTGGAAAATCTCACTTAACGACATTGAATCCCAATTTTCTTCTTTTAAGACCAGAATCTACACTGGCAATTCTGAACTGGCATTGCTGATAGACATTCCTGCGTGCGAATTTGACAAGTGTTTTCTGGGTCAATTCCTGGTGGAAACAGAATCCGGTCAGGAGCTGAAACTCCAGGATATAGCATTCAGGCTTTTTGATATGACAGAGAGCCAGAAGAATCTTCAGGTTTACCTTACAGCATACGAGGAAAGCCTACAAAAAAAGAAAAACGGGAAACACGAAAAGGTTACCCCGACCCCCTAAGGTGAGCTACCTCATTATTTTTTGAAAGGTTAAATTTCCCTTCTTCATTTTGCTCCAGAAGATATAAACATAAATTCTGATGTTCGTAATTATCCATGTTCCTCAGATCAGTACCCAGAATCAGACTTAGAAAAATTCTCATCGCCCGGCCATGCATGCAAACCAAAATGGTTTCTCCCGGTCCGGATAAGATAGTCTCTATTCCTCTTCCCAATCTTTCTGCCACCAAGTTGGGACTCTCGCCTCCGGCAATCGCATAATCTAGATTCCCAAGCTGCCATTGATTTATCATGTGCCGGTAATATTCCCCTTCCTCGGGAGTCATAGGCGTTCCCTCGTAAGTGCCCCAGGAAATCTCATTCAGTTCCGGAAGTGACTTGCCTGGAGTCCCGATGTCCAAAAATCTCTGAATAGATTGCTTTGTGCGAATAAGTCCTGTGTAATAGATGTGATCAAAAGAAACATCTTTATACGCCTGATAAAAAGCTTCCGCCTGTGCTTCCCCGGTTGAATTGATGGGTGCGTCTATTCCACTTCCTTGCACCACTCCCCTGAGATTGAAATCCGTCTGTCCGTGCCTTACCAGGTAAATTTTTTTTCGGTTCAAGTTTCTTTATTTTTGTTTAACACCCAAAGAAAACCCATTTCGATTAGATTTTTATGGTATTCCAGATAAAGCCGTCACTTACCCAATTGAATAACACAAAGCACCAAACCATGGTTACTCATTTGGGAATTGAATTCACCGGAATTGGGGATGATTTTCTGGAAGCAACTATGCCCGTCGATCATCGTACCATAAACCGATGGGTCTACTTCACGGGGGTGCAAATGTCGCTTTGGCCGAAACGCTCGGAAGTCTTGCAGCTTCACTCACCGTTGATCAGGAAAAACAAGGCGTAGTCGGACTTGAAATCAACGCCAATCACTTAAAATCTGTCAGATCCGGAAAAGTAAAAGGAATAGCAAGACCAATCCACCTGGGCAAATCAACCCAGGTTTGGGAAATAAAAATTTTCAATGAAGCAGAACAATTATGCTGCATCAGCCGGCTAACAATGGCAATTTTGGACAAAAAATGAGTAATCAGACTGTCAATACAGTACTTTCAATTCAAGAGGCTCTCAAACTTCTGTTAACCACAGGTATTTCATCAGGTGGATCTTTCGCGATTTGGAGAAAACCGAAATCAGCCAAATTGGAGTACGTGATGGACGAATTAAACGATCCCGAAAAAGTGACCATGAATCTGGAGGAATTAGCTCCCGGGTTCATTGTTCATCCTTTCACGGATCAGGAAGACAAAAAAGCTTGGTTTATCCGTGCATCGAAATATCTGTTTCTAAATCTCGACCAACCTATTGAAGAAGATTATCTGCCTGATTGGATTTTGAGCTCAGGAGAAAAAGTAGAAAATCAGACTTTGGACAGCCATCATTTCCAAGTAAAAACTTCCGGTGATTCTCGGGAGAAAAGAAAAATCGGTGAAGGCAAAGAGCATTTTAAGAATCTTGTGGAGCTTGCAATTCAGGCAATTTCCGAAGGTAAACTTGAAAAAGTCGTCCCCTCCCGTACCAAAACAATTCAACTTTCTGAAGAATTTGATTTGAGCAAAAGCCTGCTCAGCATGCTGAAAGCTTATCCAAATTCATTTGTCAATTTTTTCCATATTCCCAATATAGGAACTTGGATCGGAGCATCTCCCGAAATCCTGATTGAAACCAAAGGTGAATATTTTTACACCATGTCCCTCGCAGGTACTCAACCCGTAGTCGGCGAAAATCCCTTGAAAACAGCAGCATGGACTGCAAAAGAAATCGAGGAGCAAGCGCTAGTAAGCCGGTACATCGTGGATTGCTTCAAGAAAATCCGATTGCGCGAATACGATGAATATGGCCCAAAAACGGTTCTGGCTGGAACACTCCTCCACCTGCGATCGGATTTCAGAGTCAACATGACCACAACAAATTTTCCTCAACTCGGATCGGTGATGCTTGAATTGCTTCATCCAACTTCGGCAGTTTGCGGAATGCCAAGAGAGACAGCACATGCCTTTTTGAAAGAGAATGAGGGTTTTGATCGCTCCTTTTTTGCCGGGTTTATCGGACCGGTAAATATCAATCAGGAAACTTCAATTTACGTAAATCTCCGAACAGCATCTATCGAGGGAGATAAGGCCGTGCTCTATGCAGGTGCAGGTGTGACGGAAGATTCTGATCCTGAAAAGGAATGGGAAGAAACCGATCTAAAATGCCAAATCATAGGTAAATTCATCCAAAATCCCAACGCTTGATTCTCAAACCGATTAGTAATTTAGTAGCTATTTGTGCCAAAAAAGGCATCCAAAACGCTATTCTTTCACCAGGCTCCCGGTGCGCACCATTGACCCTGGCTTTTTCCAGGCATCCCGATATTCATGCACGCACAATCTCAGATGAGCGGTCTGCAGGGTTCATTGCGTTGGGGATGGCTCAGCAATCAGAAAAACCTGTAGTGCTGGTTTGCACAAGTGGATCAGCTTCCCTGAATTATTTTCCTTCAGTGGCTGAAGCATTTTTCCAGCAAATTCCTTTATTGATTCTAACTGCTGACAGGCCTCCTGAGTGGATCGATCAATGGGATGGACAGACGATATTCCAGCCTGATGTCTATGGCAAACACGTCAAAAAAAGCTTTCAGTTTCCGGATTCCTTTGAAAATGAAGAGCAGGTTTGGCATGCTAATCGAATCGTAAGCGAAGCGATTATTCTATCCAAGCAGTTCCCTTCCGGACCGGTTCACATAAACATTCCCCTAAGAGAACCATTTTATCCGGAAGTTGGAGAGGAATTGGTTTTTTCTGAAAACCCGAAAGTCGTAACACTTTCACCAGCCAATCCGATTTTAGGTGAAGATGGCCTGAAAAATATTAAAGACAGGCTTCAAACAGTCAAAAAGATCCTGATAGTGGCTGGTCAGCAAAAACCTGATCCAAAAATTCTGTCTCTGTTGGATCAGCTTGCCAAAGACCAAAAAGTCGTCATTATCACCGATTCAATTTCCAATCTTCAATCAGAGCAAACCATAAGTTTCCATGACCATTGGCTGGGAAATGAACTTTTTCATTCCCATCTGGCCCCGGATCTGATTATAAGTTTTGGCAAATCGGTCATCTCAAAGTCACTCAAACTTTTCCTTCGAAAGACGGAAGCTTCTCACTGGCATATTCAGCCTGATGGTCAGGCAAAAGATACTTTCCAGAGATTGACCAGAATATTGGCCTGTACTCCATTCTCTTTTTTAGAGTGGCTCTGCCAAAATCTTCCTGCGCAGGATGGTGAATATATGCTGCAATGGAACAGTCTGGAAAAAACTGTTCAGCAAGCTTTGCCTTTGGCATTTGAAAAATCTGAGTTTGGGGAATATCCTGCTTTGCATTTCCTGCTAAAGAAAATTCCTCCTTTCTCTAAGATCCATGTGGCTAATAGTATGGCTGTTCGCTACCTGAACTTCCTTGGAAAACGAACTCAGGAAATCATTAGCAATCGGGGCACGAGCGGTATCGACGGCTCAAACAGTACTGCCGTCGGATGTACGTTTACGACAAAAGAACCAGTTACACTGATTACCGGAGACATGGCTTTCTTCTATGATAGAAATGCTTTTTGGCATAATTACTCCATGCCAAACCTGAGAATTATTATTTTGAATAATCATGCCGGCGGAATTTTCAGGTTAATTGACGGTCCTGCGAAACAACCTGAATTAGAGGAGTTTTTTGAAACCAGACAAAACCTCAATGCCAGTCATTTAGCAGGGGAATTCGGTTTTACTTATACTCTAGTGAAAACTATGGAGGAACTTGATACGGCTATGTTTAATTTTTATGCTCCCGGTATTCAACCTAAAGTTCTGGAAATTGAAACTGTCAGCGCCGACAATGCAACAATCCTTAAGCAAGTAAAAGCCTTTGTCAGCTCAGAAGTGAATAAATCCAAGTTGTAAAATTTATCACGTTTTAGGCCTCATTTTTTCTGAAAAACACGAATGTAGTCAACAGTCATTTGCTGAGGAAAAACTGTATTTCCGTCGGGTCTTCCTGGCCATGTACCTCCTACTGCCACGTTAAAAATAAAGTAAAATGGCTTATGAAATTCTTCTAAACCGGCTGGCGTGATATCAATCACATGGTATTGGACGCCGTCTAAAAGCCACACAATTTTTTGCTGGTCCCAAAGGATTGAAAAGACGTGAAACTCGTCATTGAAAATCCCGAAGGGAAGTTTTGTTTTGCCACCGTATTTTGCATTGTTTCCTGCATTATCCCAGTGCACAGTTCCGTGAACAGTTCTGTCTCTGTCTTCCACACTTCCGCCAACCATTTCCATAATGTCTATTTCGCCGCTTTTTGGCCAGCCTACTTTGGTAATATTCTCTCCCAGCATCCAAAGTGCCGGCCATAAACCCTGACCTTTTGGAAGAATCGCCCGAATATCAATCCTGCCATACGTGAAGAATTTCTTACCTTTTGTGATCAGTCTCGATGAAGTGTAATTCATGCTTCCTGCATTTTCTTTCTTTGCGGTGATGACCAATTTCCCATCTGCTATTGCAGTATTTTCTTTCTTATAAAATATAAGTTCATCATTGCCCCAACCGCAGATATCCGGACATCCATCTCCCAGTTCAAAGGTCCAATTGTCAGAAAGGGCAGAACCTGTGAATTCATCCGCCCAAGCCAGATTATATCCTTCATAACTCTCGGGGCTAGTGTAGCCTGAATTTATATCCAATCCTAATTCAGCTCTGGTCATGTTGACAACTTTAGTATCAACAAAAAAGTCCGTTTCACTTGCATGGGCCTGAACTACCAGCGTGAATTCACCTTTTGAAGTATAAGTTTTCGTGGCGGTGTTTCCATCGACTCTGATCAAAGACTCACCGGGAACTCCAAAATTAACTTTGAAGAACGCTGCATTATCTGCGGTGAAATTGACCTTGACCTTGCCATTTCCAAGGTACTCGAGTTCAATCAAGAGGTTACTTGGAAGTTTTATTTGCTCGTCAGAGGCGTTTTCCGAACAAGAAAAAAGTAAAAACGAGCAAAGAAATAGGCAAATGGTAAAGGTCGATTTTATCATAGTTTCAGGTTATTCGGCTGAAAATTAGCGATTTATATGAAAATGAAAAAATTTGAATTCTTGTTTTAAGAGAAATCCTTTAAAAATCAGGTTTGGGACAAATCGGGAGAAAAACTTTTCCCGATTTTGTTAATTACCCAAACCATCATTGCGAGCTGCCCCAATTCAAACAGAGTCAAAGGAATCAACCCAAAAACTACCCCTACTCCCGAAAATATCAGAATTCCGGCTACAATTCCCAAAGCCCCGATGATTTGCGGAATATTGGACCAAAGCTTTTTGTAAGACAAATACCCTATTCCCAAAAACGCATAGCAAAGACCAAAAGAACTAATCTTAACCAGATAATAATCCTCTAATGCCAATTGCCCGGAAAGCAAGGTGTAGACATCCACAGAATACCAGATCACATTTGCCCCCAGCATGGTCCAAAGAGCGATTTTGAGGAGAATGTTTGGAACAAAATTCTCTAATCTGATCCAACCCAAAATGAATACCGAATAGGTGATAAAAGTAGCAATTTTGACTCCCAACAAAGATGCAGCACTAGGCTGGCCATCCCCTTCAATCAATTCATACTCCATTCCGATTTCAAAAAAAGCGAGAAAAAAATACAGCATTCCCGCAGCAAAAGCGAGATATAGATAGGAAGGCACCTTTTGATTTTCTTCCAGGAATCCGGATTTCATTTCCTCCCATTTGTAATCCAATGCTTCAAACAAAGCCTTGATTGTGTAGCTTCTCGGAGTAACCTCACCAGCTTCGATTCGCTGGATTGTTCGCACATTCAGATTACATTTTTCGACCAACTCCTCTTGAGTTAGTCCTTTGGCTTTTCTCAATTCAGAGATTTTCTTGCCCAATTCAGGTTGCTTCATTTTGTGTAAGTTTTGATTAACCATGGCAAGTTCTGAGATTGATTTTTGACTTTGGACGGACTCAGCT
>VFKK01000105.1 GCA_009885605.1 Cyclobacteriaceae bacterium
CCATCTGGAGAAATCGCAAGGAAAATCGAAAGCAGTCTGAAAATTGGGACAAAGAATGGCCTTGGCGAATTGCTAAATCAGTTGGATAAACAAGTGAACGAGTTGCTCAGAGCGCTTTCTTCCCATATTTATCTGACTGACCCCATTAAAAATTAATCCAATCCGTATTTCTCCATTTTGCTGTAAAGGGTCTTCCTATCCATTTTCAGAATTCGGGCAGTTTTGGATTTATTGAACTTGGTGTCGTTCAACACATTTTGTATCAATTCCTTTTCCTGTTCTCCCCAATGGCTTTTATAATCTCGCGGTGAAGGGAGTTCATTCGAAAGGGACAATGACCCTGAACTCATTCCTGCAGGCATCAAACCTGATGGCTTGTAAATGTCAATCGGAAGAGAATCTTTTTCAACCAGAAGTCCAGAGGAAAGGAGAACCGCCCGCTTGATAATATTCTTAAGCTCACGCAAATTTCCAGGCCAATCATAGGCTAAAAAAATCTCCCAAACCTCCGAAGAAAAACCTTTCACAGACTTGTTGAGTCGCTCGTTACTGTCTTCCAGAAATTGCTGAGCAAAATCCTCTAGGTCCTCTTTGCGTCTTCTCAGAGGAATTGCACCGAGAGTAAATTCATTCAGGCGATGGTAAAGATCCTCACGGAAGTTACCTTCCCCCGCTTGGAAAAGCAGATTTTCATTAGTCGCGGCTATGATGCGGACATCGATTTCGATTTCTTTGTTTCCGCCGATTTTGCGGATCGTTCTTTCCTGAATAGCTCTGAGAAGTTGGATTTGAACCTCATAGCTAAGATTCCCAATCTCATCAAGCAGGATAGTTCCGCCTTTCGCCGATTCAAAATGCCCAGTTTTATTATCAAGAGCTCCGGTAAAGGCGCCTTTCACATGGCCGAAAAGTTCACTTCCTGCAAGTTCCTTGGGCAAAGCACCACAGTCAATCGCGATGAAGGGTCCATTTTTTCGTGGGGATAAATCATGAATTCTTCTTGAAATCAACTCTTTTCCGGTACCGGTTTCTCCCAAAACCAACACACTCAAATCTGTTGGAGCGACTAATTGGATATGCTTTTCAAGTTTTTCGGATTCCTGAGACCTTCCTAATACATAACTTGATTTGGAAGATCTTGCTTCTTTTACTTTAGTCTCCACTTGAACTTCTTCCGAAGTTGGATCCGCTATTTTTGGTTTTGATGAAAGAGATTCATTGACCGTAGCCAATAATTCATCGGGGTTTATTGGCTTCGTGATGTATTCGAAAGCACCCAGTTTCATTGCTTTGATTGCAATTCTGATATCCGAATAGTGGGTGATCAGAATGACTTGAGTTTGCGGAAATTCTGCTTTTGACCACTGTAAAAGTTCCATTCCAGTGCCATCAGGCAACCGGAAATCCGCTATGATCAAATCAAATTTGGAACTGTTGATCAGATTTTGGGCATCTTTTACTTTGGTGGCAGTCTGAACGGCAAATCCATTTTTCTCAAGGAATGTTTTTACAATCCTCGAATAGGTCAGATCGTCCTCGACTAAAAGTATATGCTTCATGGCTAGATTTCTTTTGATTTAGGGTAATGCAAAAAAAGCACCGAACTAGTGTCCGGTGCCTCCTTACTCTTAGATACCTGACAATTAGGCTACAATTTCTACTCCTTCTTCGTTATACTTTTTGGACAGTTTTTCCTCTGTTCCGTTTTCAAAAGTCACGAGAAAATGGAAAGTTCCATCAGCCAGGGTTACTTTCCAAGCCTCGGCAATCGGGAACTTGTTGATGGCTTCGTCCGCGGTTATTGTCACTTTTACAGGAACTGGAAGGTCATCAGCTTCGATTTTTACTTTTTCTTCCTGCATCAAAGTTGACATAGGGGTTACTACTGAAGAAGTGATTTGTGGAGCAGCCATAGCAACTCCTGCAAACAACATGGCGGACATTAAGATTGTCTTTTTCATGATACTAGTTGGTTTAGTTTAGATGGTAATAATTTTAATATCGGGATCCGGACCCTTTTCCGAAAACTTGTTTTCCGGTTGTGATAACCCTTATGCTATCCAAGTGCCAAGTGGAAAAATGGCCTTTTGGAGCGTTTAGAGTAGTTTGATAAAATTGCGTTTGGGGAGATTGACAACAGGTTGTGCTTAACGAATCTTAAAATCTGGGGATTAGTGGGATTTCTAAGTGCCTGAGCAGATGAGTTAAAATCAAAAACAGAATAAAGCATCTGCCTCCAGAACTTTTTTGCCGGGATAAATCTTTTAAAAACTACTACCTTTAAATTTTCAAAATAACAATCGCCAACTCTATGAGCGACGCAATTAAGCACGAGTGCGGAATAGCCATGATCAGGCTTAGAAAGTCCCCACAATACTACATTGATAAGTATGGGACAAATGCATTTGCTGCCAACAGGATGTATGTCCTAATGCAAAAACAAATTAATCGAGGTCAGGATGGCGCCGGTGTGGCCAATGTGAAAATTGATACCAAACCCGGAACCAGATACATCAGCAGATACCGATCTATTGAAGCTTCTGCAGTTAATTACATCTTCGATAAGATCAATGCCAAGTACAAAAAGGCTAAGAAACTGGGTGGGAAAAAAGCCGCAAAAGATGCAGAATGGCTAAAAGAGAATATCGCTTTTACCGGTGAGGTTTGGCTCGGTCACCTTCGATACGGAACACACGGTGAAAATAGCATCGAGACTTGTCACCCTTTCCTTAAGCAGAATAACTGGAGAAGCAGAAATCTGGTAATGGCCGGCAACTTCAACATGACTAATAACGAGGAACTTTTTAGTAAGCTGGTCCAGCTTGGACAGCATCCGAAAGAAAAAACAGATACCGTCACCGTGATGGAAAAAGTTGGTCACTTCCTCGATGAGGAAAACCAGCGAATTTTTGATAAACACAAGCATCAATACAGTAATGAGCAAATCACGCATGTAATCGAGAACGAACTGGATGTAGCCAGAATACTGAGAAGGTCGTGTCGTGATTTTGATGGCGGATACGCCATGGCAGGAATGATCGGTAATGGCTCGGCTTTCGTAGTTCGTGATCCAATCGGAATTCGTCCAGCTTTCTACTATGCTGATGATGAAATCATCGTGGTGGCCTCCGAAAAACCTGCTATCAAATCTGCCTTCAATATCGATTTCAATGCAATTAAGGAGATTAAGCCGGGTCATGCATTGGTAATCAATAAAGACGGTTCCTATGCGGAGACGGAAATAATGCCTGCTAAAGAGAAGAAATCTTGCAGCTTTGAGCGAATCTATTTTTCCAGAGGAACTGATCCCGGAATCTATCAGGAACGGAAAAATCTTGGTAAAGCACTTATTCCTCAGATTCTCAAAGCCATTGATTTTGATCTGAAAAACACCGTTTTCTCTTATATTCCAAACACAGCCGAGACTGCATTTTTGGGGATGATCGAAGGACTGGAAGATTACCTCAGTGCCAAAAGAAGGGAAGTTTTTCTTGACGGAAAGCCTCATATAGGCGACTTGGAAGATTTATTGAGCTTCCGCCCGAGGGTTGAAAAACTCGTCAGTAAAGATGTCAAACTGAGGACTTTCATCACGAATGACAGCGACCGGGATGCCATCGTGGCAAACGTCTACGATACTACTTATGAGGTGATCAAGCCGGGAATAGATACCTTGGTTGTCATCGATGACTCGGTAGTAAGAGGCACCACTCTTGAGAAAAGTATCCTGACTACTCTTGATAAACTCAATCCTAAGCGAATCGTAATTGTCTCCTCCGCTCCGCAGATCAGATTCCCGGATTGCTACGGAATCGACATGTCACGAATGAAAGAGTTTATTGCTTTTAGAGCCGCTTTGGCACTTTTGAAAGAGCGAAAGCTTGAAAACGTTTTGGATAAAGTTTATGATTCCTGTGTGGCACATTCTATTTCCAATGTGAACTATGTGAAGGAAGTGTATAGTCTTTTCACAGATGAAGAGATTTCTGATAAAATCGCAGAAATTGTAACTTCTTCAGACATCAAGGCTGATGTAAAAGTGATTTTCCAGACAGTTGACAATCTGCATAAGTGCATTCCTGATCATTTGGGTGATTGGTATTTCACAGGAAATTATCCGACTACCGGTGGGACGCGAGTTGTGAATCGTGCCTTTGCCAACTATATGGAAGGGAAGACTGAAAGAGCTTATTAATAAAAGGAAACTTTAAAATTTCCGGCAGGGAGCTAAGCAACTTAATAATTGTAAACCTTCGAGGTTAATAAAACCTCAAAGAACCACCTTCGAAAGGGCGCAGAGATATGTTCTTTGCGCCCTTTCACTTTTCAAATCCGCTCTTTGCGGTTAATTATTTATTATTTTGAAGCCAAATTGAAAGAAAAACTAACATGGAAATAAACGTTCCCCTCCTAAAGCAAATCTGTGAAATCGCCGGAGCTCCCGGTTTTGAAATGCGCGTGCGCAATCTGGTTATTGAACTGGTAACTCCGCTTGTAGACGAAATCAAAACTGATAATCTGGGTAACGTCATCGCTATCAAAAAGGGAAAAAGAAACCCGGATGGAAAGCGGGTAATGGTCGCTGCTCACCTGGATGAAATTGGCTTTATGATCACTCATATTGATGATCAGGGATTTTTGAGATTCCACACGTTGGGAGGTTTTGATCCAAAAACGCTGACCGCTCAGCGGGTAATCGTCCATGGGAAAAAAGACCTGATTGGAGTGATGGGAAGTAAGCCTATTCACGTGATGTCTGCTGAGGAAAAGACCCAACTTCCCAAAACAACGGATTTTTTTATCGACATGGGAATGTCCAAAGAGGAAGTTGAAAAATACATCACTATCGGAGATTCTGTCACCAGAGACAGGGAACTCATTGAAATGGGCGACTGTGTGAATTGCAAATCGATCGATAATCGGGTTGCTGTTTTTATCCTGATCGAAGCACTGAAACAATTGGAAAACCCTGCATACGATGTATATGCGACATTCACCGTACAGGAAGAAGTGGGGATTCGCGGTGCTAATGTGGCGGCTCACAGCATCAATCCTGATTTTGGAATTGCATTGGATACGACTATTGCTTTTGACGTTCCCGGAGCTCAGGCTCATGAAAAAATCACCCAACTTGGAAAAGGAACCGCTATCAAAATCATGGATGCCATGACGATTTGCGACTACCGAATGGTGGAATTCATGAAGCAAACTGCCAATAAAGCAGCGATTTCATGGCAACCCGAAATCCTGACAGCAGGAGGAACTGATACTGCGGGTGTTCAGCGAATGGGCAAGCAGGGCGCTATTGCAGGAGCAATTTCCATCCCGACTCGTCACTTGCATCAAGTAATTGAGATGGCTCACAAGAAAGATATTGCTGACACCATTGCGTTGCTCAAAGCCTGTCTCGAGCAGATTGACGGGTACGATTGGAAGCATTAACCATTTATCAGAACCCACCGGGAGTTCAAGTTTCAGGTGGGTTTTTCTTTTTCTTTTAGCATATTCATTTTTCAACCCGCCCACCCATGATCAAAATCAAATTAATACTGGCAGTCACCTTTTTTGCAACTTTAATTTTCATTGGATTTGCTTTCAAATCTAATGTTGAGGAGCAATCTGAATGGAAAGTCATATTCAACGGTAAAGATCTCACCGGCTGGACTCCAAAGATTCATCATCATGAGTCAGGTGATAATTACGCCAATACCTTTCGAGTTGTAGATGGCTTGTTGGAAGTTAATTACGATGATTACGGCGCATTTGAGGATCGTTATGGGCACTTGTTTTATGAGAAACCTTATTCATCCTTTCAGCTCAGCTGGGAATATCGGTTCACGGATCAATGGCTGAAGGATGCCGCTAGTTATACCTATCGGAATTCCGGAATTATGTTTCATTCCCAATCTCCGGAGACCATTCTGAAAGAACAGGATTGGCCGATTTCGGTAGAGTTTCAACTTTATGCGGAGGAAAAAGAGAGCGTTCCAAGACCAACCGGAAACATGTGTTCACCGGGAACTGACGTGGTTTTTGATGGTAAAATTGATCCTCGGCATTGCATCAATTCTTCTGCTCCTACTTTCAAATGGGATCAATGGGTGAAAGCTGATTTGATCGTTTACGGAGATTCTCTGGTGATTCATATGATCAACAGCGACACAGTACTTCGGTACACCAAACCTCAAATCGGTGGAGGTGTGGCAAATCGTTTTGATCCGGCAATTAAAGTGGATGGAACTCCCCTTAAGTCGGGCTACATCGCGCTTCAAAGTGAAGGTCAGGGGATTGTTTTTAAAAATATCAAAATCAGGGAGCTGTAATTCAAACCCATAATTTGTTAAATAAAAAAATCCGGAGCTGGATAGCTCCGGATTTTTCAATAACTCCATAACTCAAAAACCAATTACCCCAGCTTCGCCAAACTATCCTCCAAGGTTTTAATCTTTGCCTCTGCGTCCTCTTGCTTTTTGCGTTCCATTTCGATGACTTGTGCAGGAGCTCCTGCTACAAATCGCTCGTTGCTGAGCTTTTTCATCACCGAATTCAGGAATCCTTTTGTGTATTCAATTTCCTTTTTCAGGTTTTCCTTTTCTTCTTCCACATTAATCGAGTCGCCCATCGGTACAAAACACTCGTCCGCTTTCACGACGAAGCTCATTGCATTTGGCACATTTTCTCCGAAACTCAGGGAAGACAAATTCGCCAGCTTGGTCAGCACGGATTCGAATCGGCTGTAGATTGCCTCATTCTTGGCATTGATGGTCAATTCCAGCGTTTCTTTTGGAGACATACCTTTGGATGCGCGGAGATTTCTAACCTGAGAAACTACCTCAAAAACCTGAGCTGCTTCTTCGGTGATTTTTCCGTCATAAGCTTTTGCCGAAGGCCATGGAGCCAAAATCAATGATTCTTCCACAGATCTTTCCTTGATTTGGTGCCAAAGTTCCTCTGTAATAAATGGCATAAACGGATGAAGAATTTTCAGAATTGATTCGAAAATCACAATCGTCTTGTCGTAAGTCGGCTGATCAATCGGATGCTGATAAGCCGGTTTGATCATTTCCAGATACCAGGAGCAGAAGTCATCCCAAACCAATTTATAGGTCGCCATGAGCGCATCTGAAATTCTGAACTTCTCGAAATGCTCATCGATCTCAGCAAGTGCCTGATTGAAGCGATTTTCAAACCATTCGATGCTTGCTGTATTTGCCGAACCGTCCAGACTTGGATCGATTTCCCAGCCTTTCACCAATCGGAATGCATTCCAAATTTTGTTGGAGAAGTTTCTTCCCTGCTCCACAAGCTTATCATCGTAGGGCAAATCATTTCCGGCAGGAGAGGAGAAAAGCATTCCCGTTCTCACTCCATCAGCGCCAAACTGCGCAATCAATTCCAGCGGATCAGGTGAATTACCCAGAGATTTGGACATTTTACGACCTAATTTGTCCCTTACAATTCCGGTCAGGTAGACATTTTTGAAAGGCTTTTCGCCCATGTATTCATAGCCCGCAATGATCATTCTCGCCACCCAGAAGAACAGAATCTCCGGAGCAGTCACAAGGTCATTGGTAGGGTAGTAGTATTTAAGTTCTTCATTTGGCTTGCCGGTGGTAAAAACATCCGTGTCAAAAACCGAGATCGGCCAAAGCCAGGCGCTAAACCAGGTATCCAATACATCCTCGTCCTGCTTCAGATCTGCCAAAGTGAAATTTGCCTTGAATTGGCCGTTCGCAATTTCAACAGCTTCTTCAGCAGTTTTGGCAACCACATATTCACCGTTTGGAAGGTAAAAGGCAGGAATTCTATGTCCCCACCAAAGCTGACGGGAGATACACCAATCCCGCACATTCTCCATCCAAGAGCGATACATGTTCTTGAACTTTGGCGGATAGAGTTGGATCACATCATCCATCACCGCACTCAACGCCGGCTTGGTGATGTCTTCCATACTGAGAAACCACTGCATGGAAAGTTTCGGCTCGATGATCGCATCGGTACGCTCGGAGTGACCGACATTGGATTTGTAATCTTCGACTTTTTCCAACTGATCGATCTCGGCTAACAACTTTCCGATTTTCTTTCTCGCGATGAATCGATCTTCACCAACAAGGATTTGCGCTTTCTCATTGAGCTTTCCGTCGTCGGCAAGAATGTCGATTACCTCTAGTTTATGCTTTACGCCAAGTTCGTAGTCATTGATATCGTGAGCAGGAGTCACTTTTAGACAGCCCGTTCCAAATTCCATGTCCACGTACTCATCTTCGATAATCGGAATTGGCCGATTGATCAGAGGGATAATTGCTTTTCTGCCTTTCAGATGTGTGAATCTCGAATCATTCGGATTGATGCAGATTGCCACGTCGGCCATGATCGTCTCAGGTCTTGTGGTGGCAATGGTCAGGAATTGATCTTGGGTTCCTTCAATTTTATACTTGATGTAAAAGAGCTTGGATTGGATTTCCTTCATGATCACTTCGTCGTCCGACAAGGCAGTTTTGCCCTGAGGATCCCAGTTGACCATGCGGATGCCACGGTAGATTTTACCTTTTTTATGCAAGTCCACAAATACGCTGAGCACAGCATCGCTTAATCCCGCATCCATGGTGAAGGCCGTTCGGTCCCAATCGCAGGAAGCACCAAGTTTCTTCAGCTGCTCCAGGATGATTCCTCCGTATTTCTCTTTCCATTCCCAGGCATACTTCAGGAATTCCTCCCGGGAAATCGATTTTTTGTCGATTCCCATATCCTTCAGCATGTTTACAACTTTCGCCTCGGTTGCGATCGATGCGTGATCCGTTCCCGGAACCCAGCAGGCATTTTTGCCTTTCATTCTGGCGCGACGGATCAAAACATCCTGAATGGTATTGTTCAGCATATGGCCCATGTGAAGTACTCCGGTGACGTTTGGAGGAGGAATCACAATGGTGTAAGGCTCTTTGCTGCGATCAACTTTCGAAGAAAAAAGCTTGTGCTCCATCCAGTACGCGTACCATTTGGCTTCGGTCGATGCTGGATCGTATTTGCTGGCAATAGACATTTGAAAGAAAATTAATTGAGGGGCAAAAATAGGAGAAAAAGGGGAAAAGGCCTGATTGGAATTCAAATCAGGGCAAACAAAAATGAACCTGATCTCCGTTTTATCCAGATCAGGAATTCAATTCCAAATTTGCATAAAATGAACAACTTGAAATTATCCGTTTGATTTTCACTAGGTCAAGTACCCTTTCAGAATTGTGAAGCGAATGTAATCCCTGAAGGAATGCTGAAAAAAAGGCCGAAGTCTCCTACGGCCTTTCACTAAACTTTTTGAACTTTACTTTATTTCTTCACAATCGGAAGCACAACCCTGCTCAGGCTTTTTCCTCCGTGATGAATTGAGTTGGTAGCGATTACACCCTCGCTTTCGTCAAAATTATTTCCGCCGGTGTTCAGATTTCGGTCAAATCTTGGGAAGTTGGAGCTGCTGACTTCGATCCGGATGCTATGGCCTTTTTCGAAGTAATTACTCGTGCTCATCGGAGTCATTTTGACCTCATAGAC
>VFKK01000059.1 GCA_009885605.1 Cyclobacteriaceae bacterium
CCTCATAACCATGACAACTGCAAATAACATAGCGAAAACTATTCAGAACTCTACTTTAGTAGTTTCTGTTAAAAGCGCTTTGTCATTTTTTACTCCGATAAGGAGGTATAGTTTTTTTTTCAGGGTTTAACCCTCTGACTATACCCGTTTTCCTACGCGGAAAACTCCCTTGGCTAAATCCTTCATCTATTTATCAAATGCCCAATATTTTGGGAACAAGTTCATGCAAGCAAACATGGAAAATATTTCATTTCAGATCCTGGTGGCAGATGCCTCTCATAAATCTTATGCGGAGCAAATCACAGAGGAAATGGCGAATTCTGCTAAAGCCAGAGGAACTGGTATTGCAAAAAGAAGCCCAGCCTACATCGTGACCAAAATGGAAGAAGGTAAGGCAGTCATTGCTTTGACTTCTGATGGCAAATGGGCAGGCTTTTGCTACATTGAAGCTTGGGGACATGGAAACTATGTGGCCAATTCAGGTCTTATTGTTGCGCCGGACTACCGTAAATATGGGCTTGCCCGAATGATCAAGCGTGAAATCTTCAAGCTAAGCAGAAAGAAATATCCAGAGTCAAAAATCTTTGGCTTGACAACAGGTGCTGCTGTCATGAAAATTAATTCGGAATTGGGTTATATCCCGGTTGCGTATTCAGACTTGACCGATGATAACGAATTTTGGAAAGGGTGCCAAAGCTGCGTGAATTATGAGATTTTGATGAGTAAAAATCGTCAGAATTGTCTTTGCACAGCTATGCTATATGATCCTCAGGCAAAAAAGAATCATACCGAAGATCTTGCGCTCAGGCAGGATTTCAAGAAAGAACTCAAGCTATTCGATCGCTGGGTAAGGCTCAAAAAATATGTTATGCTTAAACTTTCCAAATCAAAGGATTCGGTCATGAGCATTTTTCTCTAATCATTCTATTCCCACGGGATCTCAAACCAATTAAACTTATGAAATCGAGCATGATGCAAATCGACACAAACCGGAGCCATGCGAAATTCCATATGACCTCTTAAAGACAATTATAAACAGATGAAAAAAGTCGTTTTAGCTTACAGTGGTGGCTTAGATACCACCTTTTGCGCTCTTCACCTGACCAAAGATCTGGGCTATGAAGTTCATGCTGTAATCGTAAATACAGGAGGTTTTTCTAAGGAAGAGCTTACCGCCATCGAGAACAGAGCAAAAACTCTCGGAGTATCTTCCTTCACTATTTTAGAGGTTTTGGATACTTATTACGAAGAAGTGATTAAATACCTGGTTTTTGGCAATGTCCTGAAAAATCAAACTTATCCCCTTTCGGTATCCGCAGAGCGTATTCTGCAGGCAAAATCTCTTGCTGAATACGCTAAATCAATTGGTGCAAAAGCTGTAGCTCACGGTTCCACCGGCGCCGGAAATGATCAGGTTCGGTTTGATATGATATTCCAAACGATCGTTCCGGATATCGAGATCATCACTCCTATTCGGGATCTTAAGATTTCCCGTCAGGAAGAAATAGAATACCTGAAAAAGCATGGCGTTTCGATGAACTTTGAAAAAGCAGCTTATTCTATCAATAAAGGAATATGGGGAACTTCTGTAGGAGGAAAAGAAACCTTGACTTCCTCAGAATACCTTCCTGAATCTGCATGGCCCACTCAGGTGACCGAGACTGAGCCTAAAGAGGTAAAATTGACTTTTGTTCAAGGAGAATTGAAGGGCGTGAACGGTGAGGATTTTTCGAATCCGATTGATGCTATATTGAAAGTTCAGGCTTTGGCAGGCCCCTATGGAATCGGCCGTGATATCCACGTTGGTGACACCATCATCGGGATCAAAGGGCGGGTAGGATTTGAAGCTGCAGCACCTTTGATCATCATCAAAGGTCACCAGTTATTGGAAAAACACACATTGACTAAATGGCAGCTATTCTGGAAAAACCAGATGGCGGAATTTTACGGGAACCACCTTCACGAAGGACACTACCTGGATCCTGTGATGAGAAATATGGAGGCTTTCCTCAGCAGTACTCAAACGTTTGTAACTGGTGATGTTCGAGTTCTTCTACAGCCATATCGCTTCACCTTACTTGGAATTATGTCAGATCATGATCTGATGTCTGCCAAGTTTGGTAGTTATGGAGAGATGAACAAAGGATACACAGGTGAAGATGTGAAAGGATTTACCCGCATTTTGGGTAATCAGACCGCTATTTTCCACAAGGTCAACAGCGAAAATGACTAAGATCAGAACAGCAGTCATAGGAGCTGCGGGCTATACAGGAGGAGAATTACTTCGGATTCTTGTTCACCATCCTCATTGTGAATTGGTCTGCGTGCATAGCAATAGCCAAAAAGGTAAAAAAGTGAGTGACGTTCATCCTGATTTGATTGGAGATTGCGAGCTGATTTTTACCGATCACGTTCCAAAGGAAGAAATTGATGCAATTTTCATTGGATTGCCACATGGTGAAACCAAAGGTTTCCTGGAATCTCACCCCTTCCCTGCCGATACGGTTATTATTGACCTTTCGACAGATTTCCGAGACGAGTCAAATGGCTTCATTTACGGCCTGCCTGAAGTGAATGCTACAAAAATCAAAACTGCCAAAAGAATTGCAAATCCAGGCTGCTTTGCAACGGGCATCCAACTGGCGTTGGCTCCTGCTATCGCAAAAGGTTGGGTGAAAGATGCTGTTCATATTTCCGGTATTACCGGGAGTACTGGTGCAGGAAAAAAACTTGCTGAAACATCACATTTCAGCTACCGAACGGGTAATATGTCGGTTTACAAACTTTTCACACATCAGCATCTGAAGGAAATCAAGCAGACTTTCAGGCAAATTAATAACGACTTCAATTCAGATCTGCTCTTCGTCCCTTATCGTGGTAATTTCTCGCGAGGAATTTGGGTGACGGCTTACTTCCCTTTTGAAGGAACTCAGGCTGAAGCTGTTGAAGTCTATAAAAACTTCTATAAGAATGCAGCGTTTACCCATGTTTCGGATCAGGATATAGATATGAAACAGGCAGTAAATACCAATAAATGCATCCTGAATCTTCAAAAGGAAGGCAATCAATTGGTGATTTATTCCGCAATTGACAACCTTATTAAAGGAGCTTCAGGACAGGCAGTTCAGAATTTCAACCTTGCTTTTGGCCTGGATGAAAAATCTGGATTAAACTTGAAAAGCATCGCTTTTTAAGACTTTAGAGCAAGATTTTAGACATAGAAGTTTCGTAATAAAGCTCTTTCGGACTTCGTAACTCATCATTAAAAATGAAATTATTTGACGTTTATCCATTAATTCCTGTAACCCCACTTCGTGCTGAAGGCGCCAAATTATGGGATGATCAGGGTAAGGAGTATTTAGATTTGTATGGAGGACATGCAGTGATATCCATCGGTCATACGCATCCGCATTTTGTGAAGCGGATCAAAGACCAATTGGATCAAATCGCTTTTTACTCAAATTCCATTCATATCCCGATTCAAGGGCAGTTTGCCGAAAAGCTCGGGGAAATTTCAGGCTATACGGATTACCAACTCTTCCTATGTAATTCCGGAGCTGAAGCGAACGAGAATGCAATGAAAATGGCTTCTTTTGAAACAGGAAAATCTGGTTTTATTTCGTTTAAAGGAGCATTTCACGGTAGGACCTCGGGTGCAGTTGCTTTGACTGATAACCCAAAAATCATTGCTCCATGTAATGAAAGAAATGATTTTCATATTCTGTCATGGGGAGATTTGAAAGCGACCGAAGAGGTTTTGAAAAACCACGATATAGCCGGAATCATCATCGAAGGAATTCAGGGAGTTGGAGGAATCCAGGTACCATCGGAAGACTTCCTGTATGGTTTGTCTCAGCTTGCAAAAGAGTATAAAGTTAAACTCATCCTTGACGAGGTACAGTCTGGCTATGGTCGCACCGGTAAGTTTTTCGCCCATCAATGGGTAAAAGGAGTCAAGCCGGATTTGATCAGTATGGCAAAAGGAATGGGCAATGGTTTCCCGATTGGAGGGATCCTAATTTCACCAGACTTCAAGGCGAGTTATGGAATCCTTGGCACCACTTTCGGTGGTAATCATCTTGCCTGTGCTGCGGGAATGGCAGTTTTAGAAGTAATCGAAGCGGAAAACCTGATGCAAAACGCTGAAGAAATGGGTGAGAAATTAATGGATGAACTGAAGGGTATTTCCGGCATCATCGATGTAAGAGGAAAAGGCCTGATGATCGGAATTGATCTTGATCGGGATGCAGGACCTGTAAGAAATGAACTCGTCAAAAAGTATCATATTTTCACGGGAAGCGCAGCCGGCAAGCAAACGATTCGCCTGTTGCCACCATTAAATATCGACTGGAATCAGCTAAATTCGTTCGTAGTAAGTGTAAAAGAAATCCTTAGCCAACCTCCTGCTGCTTAAGCTATGATCATAAATTCAATACTCCGGCATTTCACGAAATTTGAAAGTCAAACGCTGGGTCAGCAATTAATTGATCAGGCTTTGACTTACAAATCAGATCCCAGATTGGATATAGCCAAGGGGGTTGGAAAGCGAATCGGGTGCATTTTCTTAAACCCTTCCCTCCGCACAAGAGTGAGCACTCAAATTGCAGCTCAGAATCTTGGAATGGAGCCAATCGTCCTGAATATGGACAAAGAAGGCTGGGCATTGGAGATGAAAGAAGGAGCAATCATGAATAAAGGTACTGTCGAACATATCAAGGATGCAGCGGCGGTTTTGGGTTCATATTTTGATATTTTGGCGATCAGAGCATTTCCGACTTTGACCAATCGGGATGAAGATGTCAATGATTTTGTTTTCGGACAGTTTATAAAATACTGCGGAATACCCGTAATCAGCCTTGAATCTGCCATCCGCCACCCTCTTCAAAGTTTGGCAGATCAGATAACAATTCAGGAAAATTGGAAAGGTAAATCCAAACCTAAAGTGGTTTTATCCTGGGGACCACACATCAAAGCCATCCCTCACGCTGTGGCAAATAGCTTTTCAGAATGGACTCTTGGAATGGGTCATGACTTGACCATCACACATCCTGAAGGATATGAACTAGATCAGGAATTTACCAAAGGCGCTTCTATAGAATATAATCAAAGTAAAGCATTGGAAAATGCTGATTTTGTGTACGTTAAGAACTGGTCATCTTTCAATGATTATGGCAAAATCCTTAGCACTGATCACTCCTGGATGCTGACTGAAAAGCATCTGAAGCATGCCAAAAATGCCCAAGTGATGCATTGCCTTCCTGTTCGCAGAAACCTCGAACTTTCAGATCAAATCCTGGATGGAAAGCGTTCTTTGGTGCAAAAGCAAGCAATCAACCGAATATATGCAGCTCAAGCGGTGATCAGCCACATCCTTGATGCCTGAGAAAAATCTCCCAAACCTATGAAAATCAGTATCATCAAAATCGGTGGAAATGTTATTGACTTCCCGGAGAAGTTGGATGAGTTTCTGACTCTTTTTTCAAAATTCCCCGGGTTCAAAATTCTGGTTCATGGCGGGGGGATAATGGCTTCACGATTTGGTGAGTCGCTGGGTGTAATGCCTGAAATGGTTGACGGACGAAGAATCACAGATAAAGACACGCTTGACATCGTCACAATGGTCTATGCGGGTTTGATCAACAAAAATATAGTAGCCAAACTCCAGGCTCTCAAAGTGAATGCAATCGGGATGTGCGGTGCGGACGGAAACCTGATCAGATCAATCAAAAGACCTGTAAAAGGGATTGATTACGGGTATGTAGGAGATGTGCAGGAAGTCAATACTTCACTCGCTTCACAATTTTTAGAAGGTGGTTTAATTCCGGTTGTGAACGCGATAACGCATGATCGCAAAGGTCAGCTTCTCAACACCAACGCAGACACGATAGCTTCAGCTTTGGCCACAAGTCTCGCCAAAGATCATCAGGTCTATTTGTATTTCTGCTTCAATAAAAAAGGGGTTTTGATTGATGAGAAAAATGAAAATTCTATAATTCCACTTATCAACGAGGATATCTACAAAGAACTCAAAAAAGAAAATGTGATACATTCAGGGATGATCCCCAAGTTGGACAATGCATTTGAAGCACTTCAAAAAGGGGTAAATTATGTCTGGATTGGGAAAGTGGAGAATCTTCTTTTGGCAGCCAAAGGAAAGCTTTCCGGAACTACGATTGAGAGACAACGCTACGATCTATACTGATGAAATCGTGCAGGAACCTAAGGGACAAACAGAAGTATGAATTTAAGCTATGCGAGATTTCATCTGACATCTTAAATAAAATTATAACGAGATGAAAGAGCATATCGAATTGGCTCAGGAGGCAGTTCAATTATTAAAGAAACTGATTGAAACTCCTTCCTATTCTAAAGAAGAAACCGGAACTGCTTTATTGATTGAGGATTTTTTGAAGTCAAAAGGAATAGAAACCCACCGTTCAGGAAATAACATATGGGCTTTTGCAAATCCATTTGATAAAGAACTACCATCTCTTTGGCTGAATTCCCACCACGATACTGTAAAACCAAATTCTGGTTATACCAAGGATCCTTTTGCTGCAATTGAGGAAGATGGAAAGCTTTATGGACTTGGAAGCAATGATGCAGGCGGCCCCCTCGTCAGTCTAATAGCGACATTTTTAAATTTCACAGGTAAGAAACTTCCTTTCAATTTATTGCTGATCGCATCAGCAGAGGAAGAAATCTCAGGTCAGGGTGGAATTTCATCCATCATTTCTCAACTCCCGGAATGTGTGCTTGCGATTGTCGGTGAACCGACCCTTATGAAAGTTGCTGTAGCCGAAAAAGGCCTTTTGGTAATCGATGCAAAAGTGAAAGGGAAATCGGGTCATGCTGCTCGTGAAGAAGGAATAAATGCTATTTATCTTGCTTTGGACGATTTGGATGAGATCCGGAATTTTGAATTTAGAAAGACTTCACCATTTCTGGGCAGAACTAAAGTGACAGCAACGATTATTCATGCCGGCACACAGCACAACGTCGTTCCTGATCTTTGTGAATACACCCTCGATGTACGCGTGACGGATGCCTACACGTTGGAGGAGGCTTTTGAGGAATTGAAGTCTTCTCTCCATGCCGAACTCACTCCCCGATCCATGCGACTGCAATCTTCGCAGTTGCCAGGAGATAATTTGATGAACCGCGTCATAGAGGATCTAGATCTGGAAACTTATGGCAGCCCTACCCTATCAGATCAGGCTTTGATTCCTTACCCTTCTGTCAAGATCGGTCCGGGCGATTCGGCCCGTTCGCATACTGCGGATGAATTTATTTATTTGAATGAGATTCAGAGTGGGATTTCAGGTTATTTGAAGATCCTGGAAACTTATTCAAACCTCCTAATACAAACCAATTCCCTATGAAACTTTGGCAAAAAGAAACAGGAAGTAAGAAAGAGGTGGAACAGTTCACAATCGGAAGAGATCCTGAATTTGACCTGATTTTAGCTCCTTTTGATGTGCTGGCCTCGATGGCTCATGCTGCCATGCTTGCCACCATCGGTTTGTTGACCGAAGAGGAAAACCAAACTCTTCAAAAGGGCCTGAAAGAAATTTATTACGAAATCGAGCAGGGAAAATTCAACATTGCACCCGGAGTTGAAGACGTGCATTCTCAGGTTGAGTTTTTGTTGACAGAG